>NZ_JAZHOC010000076.1:0-130614 GCF_036553575.1 Methylobacter sp. Wu1
GATCCCCAGCCTGACGCTCGGCAATCGCATTGCCATGAAATCGGACGACAAAACCGTGCTGCTGGGCTTTAAAAAAGAAACGCAAGCGCCACTGTTTTTAGCCGACACTAAACTTGACACTCTGCCGGATCTGGATGAGGTTCCGGACTGCACTAGGGTGCCCGGCACGGATTATTTTCTTAAGCGTAAATATCTCAATAATGGCTCGGTTAAAAACTTTCTCTCCGGGTCTTTCGCCGAGCAATCGGATTATTTCGATGAGCTAACGCAAACTGCGCAGTATCCCGAGATATTTCCTTGCAGCCTGAGCTCCGGCGCCTTATTGGAAAAGGCGCAGTTAGAAAATCATGATTTTAAGCGCAATCCTATGGTTTATACCTCTCATGAAATTTCAGTGGATCGGCGCGCTTTAAGCTTGCTTAAAAATAATGAAAAGCTGCATATTCTGGTGGATCAACGCCCGGAATCAGGCAGCAATACCTTGAACCAGACCAACATCATGCTGAGGACCTATCATTGCTACGGTTTGTTGCACAACAATGACGTGTTATTCAGAATGACGCTGAACCTTGTTTCTTTAAAATACATACTGCAAAATTTTTCTGATCGGGGAAGTAAACAGATATTTCCAGAATTTTTGGCAGCCGATTAATAGAGCATTAATCTTTTAGTCAGAAACATAGCCTGAATTAAGAAGTTCAGGCATGCGTCGGCCTGAAAACGATCCATTAATTGGCCGGCCGTGCGCCGGAGCGTTTTCAGCCAAGCTGAGATCTGCCCGATCTCAGGCCGGGACGGTAAGGCGGCCGGTGTTTGAGGGCCGCTCCCGTGTGTTGCAAGCATGGCCTGAACTTTCGCCACCTAATGCGCTGCGTTTCTGCCCAGCCGCCTCACTAGCCGGGATTCACCTCGGTCATACAGATATTGGAAGGAGAATTAACGTTGCAGATAAAAGATCGGTTGCAGAGCAAGGTAGCCGGCGCTCAAAAGACACATGTGCTATTAACTTCAGAAGGTTCTGGCTGCGGCGGATTCTCTTGACCGAGAGGATTAGGCGCTTGTATCCTCGATTGGCTTAAACATCAGGACGTTCGTCGGGCGATAACCAAGACTATCGTATAAAGCTTGGGCAGATTTGTTGTGGCCGAATACGTGCAAGGAAATACCTGATAATCCGAGAGATCCGGCAAGGTTCTCAAGGGCTGCTAAAGCGCGCTTGGCGTGACCTTTGCGCTGAAATTCGGGCTTGATAGAGATGTCGTTGACAAAAGCGACTTGTTTCCCCGCCCGTTTCTGAACTTCGATCCACAGCACGCCAACGTCGGCTTGATTCGTTTGATCATACAGCGTAAACAGATGATGGTTTACTGTCTGCAGGCCCTGGGGCAGAAGTTTTTCAAATGACTTGCGCGCAAGGTCCAGCGCCTCGGCCTGATGCCACTGGCCGGCCGCAACTTTGTCGGCCGCATACGCAGGCACAGCCTCGGCAGCGAATGCGATAAACTCTTCCTGGGACATAGGGACAAGGATTGTCATCGTTCGGCTCTCCGGTTTTCGCTTATAAATTGAGCGGCCAAGTGTATCATTTCGTACGATTTTTGATCGACTGACGGATGAGGCTTCACGGTTGCTCCGGCCGCAGCAGTTCTTCCGCAAGCCGATCAAAGTTCTGTTCGTTGCCTTCGACAGCGAATCTGCCGGCATTTGCGCAAATGTCGGCAGATTCGAAGACTATGTGAAACGATTCTAGTGCTCGGAAATTGGTCTTCGAATTCGGTAGCGCTCCGGATGGCGATGTCCGTAAGCGGCCGTCATGTTACGCCTTGCCCAGTAGATTGCATATTTCAGGCACCGCCCGGTATAGGCACGAGTAGTGTGACAGGCCGTTAAACATCTTGATCGAGGTGCAGCCTGGGATCGCTGATTTCAGGTAATCGGCCATAAGCTTCGGCGACCAGTTATCCTCCGCGCCATGCCAGATGTATGTTTTGGCGGAGACCTCAGGAAGCGTGGTTTTCCATGGGCTCGCATAAGCTCCGATATCTCTCGCATAGCCTTGCACGCGGTCAGTAAAGCACAATCTCAATACTTGGGTGATGTCGGATTGAAATGCGCGGTCGGCTGCCAGCGCTTTGTCAGCACCGGCGGCGCTGGCAAATAAAACGCGAAATAATGCATTGGGGAAAAGCAAGGCGAGCAATCTTTGCCAGTAAGACAATAAAACGAACAGGGCAGGAAATGCTTTAGCCAGCTGAAAAACCTGTCTGCCAGCCATGGCTTCAAGGTAATCTCCTGCCTCCAGCGGCGCAGCTGCAGAAACCAAATGCAGACTTTTGACGGTCCCGTCAGTCATGTAACGGCACGTCTGCAGCGCAATAAAAGCGCCGATTGAGAATCCGATGACATCTACTTGTTTCCCGGCAGCTTTCTTTGAAATTTCCTCAGCCAGAAGCTTGTAATACGTTTCCCCGTTTACCGAAGCATCGATAGAAAACCGATCAAAACAAACAAACGTCAAACCGTGGCTTTTCCCGTCAGGATCGAAAATTTTGCATTCTTCCGGCGCACCGGGCACACCATGAAAATAGATGACTATTTGTCCGTCATCGGCGCCGAACTGACTGAGTTTCAATGATTGTTTCATTATATTCCTGGCGTTTGATAGTTGGGTTCAGCGGTAGTCTGTCAACGTCGTCAGCTGGATAGAGATGTTGATTTCCAAGACCACTATATTCTCGATTCAACATATAAGGCAAACCTGTTGAGAATGCTTTGCCAACCCTGCCTCTGCAATTCAGCCGAATTCGCATCTTCGGCGTCAAATGTTTCCACAATCTTGATTTTGTTATTCACTGGTTCAAAGTTGATTGAAACAGTCCGCCCATCTTCCAGGCTATACTCGATCAGTCTGTTTGGGACCACATTTGTATAGGTTCCTTCAAAATCAAACCCCATGCCGCCGTCTTTTGCTTCCATTCTATACGAAAACCTTCCTCCAACCCGAAGGTCATTTACGCTTCTCGGGTTGTGCCAATCGTCGCTGGCTGCATGCCACTGATTTATGTCAGCCGGCGTTGTCCAGGCAGACCAAACCTTCTCAATATCCGATTTAACCGTCGCTTGTATGCTGATTTTCATGTTGTTCCATCTCCGAAGTGAAAGGCAGTTAATATTAAAGGCAAAAAAGCGCCGCCAATCAATGCTGGGTCAGGCTGAATCTGTATCGCATAGGATGTGCCGACGCAAGGACTGTCCTGAGCGCAGTCGAAGGGAGGCGCATCGCCCGCCTTCACCGGCTGATAGGCACGGCGGCTCTTCCTCCAGCATGCAATCGCTGTAAACGATTCCAGCCTTACTCCACCACAAGCCTTGATCTTACTGCCATGCTTTTGATTTTTTCCTGATCGGCCGTGTTTACGCTTGCCGGTTTGATGTCAATTTCCACTTTCTTGAGGATGCCCGTAAATCGATTGGGCGAAGCATAATCTGCACTCACGGGCGATCCCGTATCTTCGCCCACGTCGAAGGTTTCGTCAGCCGAGAAACGCCCCCAGTTGGTGACTTCAATGCGGCCTTCGCCCACCTTCTTGTCATTGACGAAGAGTGTCGTCGTGGCGCCTTTGCCGATGCCGCCGCCGTCATAGCGAAACTCCATGCGGATGGCGGCCGGCCCCGGCGACAGCACTTCGGACCCGGTCACTTTGCGGCGGGCCTGAGTGAAGTAGTTATACTCGTAGACAGGCCGTCCGTCCTTGATATAAAGGGAAAAGCCGCCGACTACGCCGCCTTCTGCAACCAGAACGCCGTCAGCACCGCCTTGGGGCACTTCGATGTGTGCCGTAATGCTATGCGATGTGTTCTTGGTTGGCGGCGCAGAGCTCTCCGGAATTCGGATGCTTCCGGGATAATAGGTGAACTGGGTGCGCCCTTCAATCAGGCTTGGACGCAAGCGAGGATCGGTGCGTTCGGCCAGGCGGTCGTCCAGCGGTAAAACCTGAAATTTTTTGGCCTGCACCCAGAACTCGTCCTGCAGCTTTTTGAGCCTGTCGGGATGTTTGGCGGCGAGATCGTCGGCTTCGCTGAAATCGTGCGTTAAATCGTAAAGTTCCCATTTGTCCTTGTCGAAATCATAGGTTCCGGTCGTCCACGGCAGCCGGCCATGGCGAGCGGCGGCAATCCAGCCGTCCTTGTACAGCGCCCGGTTGCCGAACATTTCAAAGTACTGTTCGCGCCGTGCGCTTTCGGCGCTAGGCTGATCGAAGCTGTACAGCATGCTGACGCCTTCCATGGGCTTCTGCTTGACGCCGTTCACTTCGCCGGGTATCGGGAGTTTCGCCGCTTCCAGGATAGTAGGCGCGATGTCGATCACATGGTGGAATTGGGGGCGAAGACCGCCGCGATCCTTGATGCGGTCCGGCCAAGTGATCACCATGGGATTGCGTACGCCGCCCAGGTGTGAGGCGATCTGCTTGCCCCATTGAAAGGGCGTGTTCATGGCCCAGGCCCAGCCCACCGGGTAATGATTGTAGGCATTGGGTCCGCCGATCTCGTCCAGATGCTGCAGGATAAAAGCCGGATCTTCCTGTACACCGCCTAAGGCCGCCATCTCGTTGAAAGAACCATACAATTGGCCTTCCATGGAGGCGCCGTTGTCGCCGATGATCCAGAAGACGAGGGTGTTATTCAACTGGCCGACCTGGTCCACGGCATCCAGAACGCGGCCCACTTCGTAGTCGGTCTGCGCGGTATAAGCTGCGAACGCTTCCATTAAACGCGCGGCAACCTGCTTTTGGCCCGGCGTGAGCGAATCGTAGGCCGGAATTTCCCTGGGCCTGGGCGTCAGCTTTGTATCCGGCGGGATAACCCCCAGCTTGAGCTGGCGCTGATAGGCATCTTCGCGGTACTTGTCCCAGCCCTGGTCGAATTGTCCCTTGAACTTGTCCAGCCAGTCTTTGGGTACGTGATGCGGGGCGTGGGTGGCGCCGGGCGCATAATAGATGAAGAACGGCCGGTCGGGCGTGACCGATTTCTGCTGGAAAATATATTTGATGGCTTCGTCCGCCAGCGAATCGTTGAGCGTGTAGCGGCCTTCCTTGCCTTTCGGGACCTGCATTTCCACGGGCTGGTGATCGCGATAAAGCGCCGGCGCCCACTGATTCGCTTCCCCGCCGATAAAGCCGTAGAAGTGGTCGAAGCCTTGCAGGCCGGGCCAGCGGTCGTAGGGGCCGGAGACGCTGGTCTCCCAGTCCGGGACATTGTGGTTTTTGCCGAAGAAGGCGGTGCTGTAGCCGTTCTGGCGCAGGATCTCCGAGATCATCGCCGTGCTTTTGGGAATCTGGCCGGTATAGCCGGGATAGGCGGTGCCGGTTTCCGTGATCGTGCCGGTGCCGGCCGAATGGTGGTTGCGCCCGGTCAGCAAGGCGGCCCGGGTCGGCGAGCACAGTGCCGTCGTGTGGAATTGCGTATAGCGCAGGCCGCCTTGCGCCAATTTGTCCAGGTTGGGCGTGGGAATCTGTCCGCCGAAGGTTCCCCAGGCGCCGTAACCGACATCATCGATCAGAACGACCAGGATGTTCGGCGCCCCGGCCGGCGCCTTGATGACCGGAATCTTGTCGGGTTTTGAATCCTTGTAAGTCTGCCCGATCTTGCCTTTGAATGGCGGCTCGGGGGGAGGCAGCACGGTGCCGCCCGGAGCTTTTGCCCAGGCAATGTCGAGCGAAAGCGCCAGTAAAATGAAAATCATGAACAACGGCCCGAGTAATGCGCCCAACTGCTGTTTCTGAAGGCTAGTTGTATGCATTGCAATCTCCTATCGTTGTTTGAAGTTGCTGTTTTCCCTGCGCTTGTTCCGGCGGCGATACGTACTGCTGTTGTTTGAGTATCGCTGTTACCCGAATTCGGCCAAGTTACTGGTACTTGATGGCTATGGCGATCACGACGCGGCCTTCGATCGGCTGAACGGACCGGTCCCGCCACGGCCCGGTGACCCAGGCGCCGGTGACCTCGGTACGGTCATAGACGACGACCGCCGCGTCAGCGCCCAGCTTGGCCGCCTCCTGGCGCAAAGCCTCTTCAATTTTGCTCACGTCGACGCTCTCGCTTGAGGGTTCGGCCCTGACTTCGCCCAGGCGCACGTGCGGACGCGTCGGTTCCGCGCGCAGAATCTGAACCTGCGACGGATCGGACGGCGGATACTTGGGACTGCCGACATCCTGCGTATGCCTTGTGTCTACCGTTTGGCATCCAGTGACCTGGAGAAGCGTGGCGATGACAAGCAGGCCGCTGATGAAATTGATTATCGTGGTCACGAGTCTCCTCCTGGCTGCTTCAGTTGTGAGCGATGTTTGCTTTCCAGCGGCGCAACTCAACAATCTGGCCGCATAATGGCCAGCCTTATGGCTCAGAAGACTTGGCAGTTTATCGGGCGACTCTTCGCATTTGCCATCCGGACTGTCATGGGTATCGCGGCTTGTCGGCATCTTCGATAGGAAGTGCGGGCAGGGCGGCGAGAGTCCCGGTTCCCAAGCCTGCGGCCGACGGAGCGCAACGCATGGCGGCAGTCCGTTTTGATGCGACGGCAGATTACTGACACGCTGAGCCAAACTGGATTTCCGCTACTGTAGCGGCTATCGGCCATTGTTCATGTTTTAAGCCGGTTTTCTATCCGTACTATTACTATCCGTCCAATTACTGATGGCTCTGATTCTGCAGGTAAGGATAGGCGGAACATAAGCCGGGCAGGGCGTGTGAATGCATAGCCTGCCCCGCTTAGAGCGCCTACTGTCGGCAGTCGCCCCCACAGGTTTTAAAACCGCCTATTTCGACGGTTGAACAGGCAAACTGCGTAAGCCCTGTTCAATTAATTTGAGCTGTCAGTGCTGGTGCTTGTATCGCCAGGAGTAGAGCCTGCGCTGCCGACGGCAACACGTTTCGCCTGGAAGTTATGGCTGAATTCATCGGTTGGCTGAACGCTGCCGGGATTCAGCGGATCTACGCCGGGGCCGAAAACCTGTCCTTTTACAGTGACGGTTACAGTCTGCAGTGTATTATCGAATTGCATATCGAATTGAGATTTTACGGTGCCCAAGAACGCGTCCGTTGCCGCATCATACACAATACTCAAAACGGTAGCCTCAGCCTTGTTGTCTCCACTGCTTTTCCAGGTACCATGCTGGTTACTGAAAGCATTGGGAGGCACTTCTCCTCTAAACTGAACGGACTGTATGCTCGTCAGGTTGCCGTCCGCGAAAAGGTTCAGAATTCTGGTTGACTCATCAGCGGATTGAGGCATCGCCAGGTATGTGCCGGCAATTTGTGCGCCGAAGTTGTTTGGCTGCGTCTGTTCGTCCGTACCGGAAAACGCCGGAGATGAAAATGCGAAGATGCCGAAAATCATTACGGTACGAATAACTGATATTGCTGAGATTGATGGTTTCATTTGAATCTCCACGAAAGCTGATTAAAGGGAGAGCGACTTTCAGGTATGCCCAATCTTTTGCGCGGCCCCCATTGCCTGGCGCTGAATGACAAACTGCTCATGCCCCGTCTTAATCACAATCCGGCCGGCTCGGGCATAAGGCGAGAAAAGATCCATCATAGGCTGCCGCGGGATTTCATCGAAATAGTCCCCCATCAGGAAGCGCATGATTTTCAATCGATTCTCCTCCGCATCCGGAAAAGCCAGCTCATAATGCATGGCCTGTTTGCGATAAACTTCGCCCTGCCTGTCCAGGCTGGCCTCAAAGTCTTCTGCTGTGTGGTAAGGATAAGGCATGTTGATCAGGTTAAAACAATAGGTCGCGAACTGGATCAGCCTGTTTTTCTGCCCGGCGATAGCGGCAAGGAACAGCCCTGTGGGGGTTAAAGCGCGAAGAATGCGGGCCAGCACTTCATCAAGACGCGGGACATAGTAAAAAACATGGTTGGCCAGGACCAGATCAAAGCGGGCTTCCAGGCCAGGCGGCAGCGCCGGCCAGGCTTGCGCGGGATGCGCAGAGAAGGGCTGCAGCTGCTTGAGCGCCTGTCGGAGATAGCCGGGCTCAGGCTCGACCAAAGAGAGCCGCAGCCGCTTCGGCGGCAGGCGGGCCAGGGCGAGAAACTGGCGGGAGAACCGCCCTGAGCCGCAGCCAAAGTCCAGCATATGAATCGGGCCGCTTCCAGCCGTACGTACATGCACGTGAGGCATGTAGGCGAGCAAATCTTCGGCGGCTTCCGTACTATGCTCTTCAAAAAAGAGATAATCATCGCGGATGGGCCCGAAGTCTTTACTGCAAGTTATGCCCATGGCTGAATCTCTGCGTCAGCATATTGGTCTCTCGCCGGGACATCCCATAGACGGTCGCCGACGAAGCACTGTGTAATAAGAAGTTGGTATGGATGTGATAATTGTTTATCTTGGGTCAAGTCGCATTTCCGTTACTTCAGAGGCTATTGTTCTTGTTTTTGGCTGAATTTCTATTCGTACCATTACGGTCTAGCTTGACAGTTACCGGGCTTTGACTTGAAACCAGCTGTTCAAGCGACTGAGTGCGGAGAAATACGCACTAATGTGAAGTCTGGCCAATCCCGGCTTCTTGCTGCATACGCACGCTTGGACAGATCCTCCGGGAACTGGCTCGGCAGCTGGAGTGTCAACCAATCCAGAGCTGCTCACGCTGAGATTGTTTTAAACACATGCAGCCGATCAGGCCAGACCGATCTTTATCCCAATCGATGAAACCCAGGCATTCCGGAAAAGGATAAGAAAAATGAAAAGACAATATCTGTTCGTAGCCTTATTCATTCTGTCTGTTTTCGCCGCCCTTGAGCCGGCCGGGGTAGCGGCTGCCACGCCCGGCGCAGCCAAACTCGACCGCACCATCCTGCCCATTATCGAACCCGATTACCCGCCGATTAAGGAACTCGACGCCCGCAAGGCCAAGGCTCCGCCGCGCTTCGAGGTCAAGGCGCCAAAGGGCGCGCCCAACGTAGTTATCGTGCTGATTGACGACATGGGCTTCGGCACGGCCAATGCCTTCGGCGGCCCGGTCGCGATGCCGACAATGGACCGGCTGGCGCAGGAGGGCCTGCGCTACAACAACTTCCATACCACGGCGCTATGTTCGCCGACCCGCCAAGCGCTGAAGACGGGCCGCAACCACCACACCGCCAACACCGGTTCGATCATGGAGACGGCTACGGCGTTTCCCGGCGATACCGCCGTGCTGCCGAACAGCGTGGCGCCGGTGGCCGAGATACTGCGGCTCAACGGTTACAGCACCGGCGCTTTCGGCAAATGGCATGAAACGGCGCCCTGGGAAATCAGCGTTTCGGGACCGTTTGCCCGCTGGCCGACCCTGCAGGGGTTCGATAAGTTCTACGGCTTCCTGGGCGGTGAGACCAATGAATGGTCTCCTTTGATTTACGATGGCGTGACCAAGGTCCAGCCGCCGCATGACCCGAACTACCACTTCACTACCGACATGACCAACCAGGCCATCGCCTGGGTCCGCTATCAGCAGGCGCTGACGCCGGACAAGCCGTTTTTCGTTTACTATGCGCCCGGCGCCACCCATGCGCCGCATCATGTGCCGAAAGAATGGGCCGACAGGTATAAAGGAAAGTTCGACCAGGGCTGGGACAAGCAGCGCGAGGAGACGCTCAGGCGGCAGATCGAGCTCGGCGTTGTACCCGCTGGAACTCAACTGGCGGTCAAGCCCGAGGCCATAAAGGACTGGGACAAGCTCACGCCGGACGAGAAGAAGCTGTTCACGCGCCAGGCGGAAGTCTACGCCGGCTTCGCCGAACACACGGACCACGAGATCGGCCGTCTGGTCAAGGCGATAGAGGACCTGGGCGAGCTGGACAACACCCTGTTCATCTATATAGAAGGCGACAACGGCGCCAGCGCCGAAGGCGGCATGAACGGCATGTTCAGCGAGATGACCTACTTCAACTACGTGCAGGAGACGGTGGAAGACCAGCTCAAGCACCTGGATCAATGGGGCGGGCCCGAAACCTACCCGCACATGGCGGCCGGCTGGGCGGTAGCGTTCGATGCGCCGTTCGCGTGGACCAAACAGGTGGCCTCGGACTTCGGCGGCACGCGCAACGGCATGGTCATTCACTGGCCCAAGGGCTTCAAGGCCAGAAACGAAGTCCGCAGCCAGTTCCATCACGTGATCGACATCGCGCCTACGATCCTCGAAGCGGCCCATCTCCCCGAGCCCAAAGTGGTCAACGGCACGATACAGAAACCCATCGAAGGGGTGAGCCTGGCTTACACCTTCGACGACGCCAGGGCCAAGGACCGCCATCTCACCCAGTATTTCGAGATGTTTGGCAACCGCGCCGTCTACCATGACGGCTGGTTCGCCGGCACGCTGCACCGGGCGCCCTGGGAGACCGAGAACCGCCGCCCGCTGACCGAAGACATCTGGGAACTCTACGATGTGCGCAAGGATTTCAGCCTCAGCCGCAACCTGGCGAAAGAGAACCCGCAGAAGCTCGCCGAAATGCAGAAGCTGTTCATGACCGAAGCGGTCAAGTACAACGTACTGCCGATCGACGACCGTCTGCTCGAACGCCTTACCGCCTCCGCGGTGGGCCGGCCCGACGTGATGGGCGGCCGTAAATCCCTGACCCTCGGCGAAGGCATGACAGGCATGATGGAAAACGTCTTCATCGACGTGAAAAACCGCTCCAAGACCATCACCGCCGAGCTGGAAATTCCCGAGAGCGGTGCCAACGGCGTCATCCTCGCCCAGGGCGGGCGGTTCGGCGGCTGGTGCCTGTACCTGAAGGACGGCAAGCCTGCCTACACCTATAACTGGCTGGGCCTGAACCGCTATACGGTGACTGCGCCGGAAGCCTTGCCGGCCGGCAAGTCCACGCTGGTGTTCGACTTCGCCTACGATGGCGGCGGAGTAGGCAAGGGCGGAACAGGCGCGCTGTCCGTCAACGGCAGCAAAGTCGCCGAAGGCCGCATCGATCGAACGCAGCCGAGGATATTCGCGATCGACGAAACGGCTGATGTAGGCATCGACGAGGCCACGCCGGTGGTCGACAGCCTCGGCGAGGGCGAACAAACGCGCTTCACCGGCAAGATCGAAAAAGTGACTGTCGAGGTGAAATGAATCCTGCAGAGCGCTACCCGGAGAAGCCGGCCACACTGCGGAATAATGACAAGAGAGGTCGTGCAATGGCTTACGAAATTTTGGAAATCGATAACGATATCATGCGTGTCCGCATTTCGGGCGTTATGAGGCTGGCCGATCAGAAGGCATTGCAGGAAATGGCCCGCGATCTGATCGATCGCGGCTTGAAGCCGAGGCTGTTGATACTGGCTGAGAATTTCGAGGGCTGGGAAAAGACCGAAGAATGGGAGGATGTCGGTTTCCTGACGGGCTATGGCAACTCTATTGTAAAGATGGCGATCGTGGGCGATGAAAGCTGGAGGGAGCAAATCTTCATGTTTACCGGCAAAGGGCTTCGCCCTACCGAGATTGAATTCTTTCCCGCTTCCTCATTGAAGGCAGCCGAACTTTGGGTGCGCGCGTAAATCGGCGATGCAGTTTCATGATCTGGCGCCCGGAAAGGGAAAAGGATTTGTTGTGTAACGGTTCTACAAACGACTGATGCAGCAGTGTCAGGGAATTACAATGAAGCGGGAGTAAACCAAAATATGGATCATACTAGCGTTGCGCTCTTGTCTTCAGCGGGTTTATTTCTCGGCATACTGCTTGCCTTTGAGGCTGGCAGGCTCATGGGTATTCGATGGTTGCCGAAATCGAAAAGCGGCAACACTGCCGCAGGACTGCTCGACGGTGCGGTCTATGCGCTGCTGGGCTTGCTCATCGCCTTTACCTTTTCCGGGGCCGCTTCCCGATTCGACTACCGCCGGGAATTGGTGGTCGAGGAGGCAAATGCCATTGGCACAGCCTATCTCAGGCTGGACTTGTTGCCGGTCGATGCACAGCCGGCACTACGGGCTTTATTCCGGCAATACCTGGATGCGCGTCTGGATATGACTCGGAAGCTGCCCGATATCAAAGCTTCCCGGGCCGCCCTTGCCCGGGCCAATGCACTGCAAGGCCAAATCTGGCCGATGGCCGTCAAGGCTTGTCAGGCTTCGGGATCGGTTCCCACTACGACCTTGCTGTTGGCGGCTTTGAATCAAATGTTCGATATCGCCAATCTGCGCACCACCACTTCGCTGGAGATGCATCCACCAAAGGTAGTCTTCGTCATGTTGTTCCTTCTGGCATTGATCAGCTCGGTATTGGTCGGCTATGAGGCGGATGGAGACCGGGGGCGAAACTGGGTCCATGTGCTGGTATTCGCCGTCATCATCTCAGGCACCGTCTATGTGATACTCGATGTCGAGTATCCCCGTTTAGGCCAGATTCGGATCGATTCCGTGGATCGGGTGTTCCTGGACCTGAGAAAAAGTATGGGATGAATTTGAAAATCACCGATCTTGCAAACGAGAGAGGAAGGGCGGAGATCATGAAGTGACAGTTTCTACCAAAAACAGATGGTTACTCGCTGCCGGAGCGATAGTGACGCTCTCTGTCGGCATGGGCTGGTTTTATTTCACGTTATCTGAACAAGAAGCCGTAATTGCGGCAGACATTGGGCCAGCCAAAGCAACTGCGCGGATTCAGCCTGAGTTTGTCGGCAGAGCCGCATGCGCCGGCTGTCATGCCGAACAGGATCGTCTGTGGCAGGGTTCGCACCACGACCTCGCCATGCAGGAGGCGAGCGAGAGGACTGTGCTGGGGGATTTTCGCGGCGCCGAATTCAAAAAGGACGGCGTGGTTTCCCGGTTCTTCCGTCAGAACGGGCATTACCTGGTGCGCACCGATGGCCCGGACGGCGAGCTTGCCGATTTCGAGATCAAGTACACCTTCGGCTTTACGCCGCTCCAGCAGTATCTGGTCGAGCTTCCGGGCGGACGGCTGCAGGCCCTGTCCATCGCCTGGGACAGCCGGCCTAAGGAACAGGGCGGCCAGCGCTGGTTTCATCTCTATCCGGACGAGAAAATCGATTATAAAGACGAACTGCACTGGACGAAACGCTCGCAAAACTGGAACTACATGTGCGCCGAGTGTCATTCGACCAATCTGCAAAAGAACTATGATCCGGCCAACCGCACTTACCGCACGGCCGCGTCGGAGATCGACGTAGTCTGCGAAGCCTGTCATGGGCCCGGTTCCAATCATGTGGCCTGGGCCGAACGCAAACCGGAGTTCGAGCGCATCGATGCCAGGACCAGGGGCTTGACCGTCCTGTTGAATGAACGGCAAAAAATCCAATGGACGATCGATCCGGCATCGGGTAACGCCCAGCGCAGCATCCCGCGCAGTTCCGATAGAGAAATCCAGGTCTGCGCCCGCTGTCATGCGCGGCGCGCCCAGATGGCCGGCGATTACCGCCATGGCCCGCTGATGGATACCCATCTGCCTTCGCTGCTGCAGGAAACGTTGTATCATGCCGATGGCCAGATCGAAGGCGAGGTTTACGAATACGGCTCTTTCCTGCAAAGCAGGATGCATGCGGCCGGCGTAACCTGCAGCGATTGCCATGAACCCCACAGTCTGAAGCTGCGCGCGCCCGGGAACGGGGTCTGCCTGCAATGCCACAGCCAGGACAAGTACGATACCGAAAAGCATCATTTCCACAATATCGGCTCTGGCGGCGCTCAGTGCGTCAACTGCCACATGCCGGCCAGGACCTATATGGTCGTCGAGTCGCGCCGCGATCATAGCTTCAGAGTGCCGCGCCCGGATCTTTCTGTGCGGCTCGGTACACCCAATGCCTGCGCGAACTGCCATGCGAACAAACCGACCCGCTGGGCGGCAGACAAAGTGCGGCAATGGTATGGACACGATCCCAAGGGTTATCAGGATTATGCCGAAACCTTGCACGCGGCGCGGACAGGGGCTACGGACGCCGAAGCGCGTCTGCTAGCGTTGCTGCGCGACAAGGATCAGCCGGCTGTCGCGAAGGCCACGGCGGCTGCGGAGCTGGGGCACTGGCTGAGCGAAAATTCGCTTCCGGCGCTGGCCGGGGCGCTAGGCGATGCCGATCCGCAAGTGCGCGCCGCCGCAGTCGAGGCCTTGGCGCCGCTGCCGCCGGATCAGCTTTGGCAAGTCGCCCATCCGCTGCTGCGCGATCCGGTACGGGCGGTGCGCATGCTCGCGGCGAGTGCGCTGGCCGGGATTCCCGTCGGACAGGTGCCGCCGGGCGAACGGGCCGATTTCGGGAGCGCTATCGATGAATACCTTGCCTCATTGCGCTTCAATGCCGACGAGCCGGCCGCACAGGTCAATCTGGGCAATTTCCACGCGGCGCGCGGCGAATTCGCGGAAGCTGAACAATCGTATCGCGAGGCGCTCGCCATCGATCCGGATTGGCTGCCGGCCTACGTCAATCTGGCTGATCTCTATCGCCAGACGAACCGCGACGGCGAAGGGGAGGCGCTGCTTCGGGAAGGATTGGCGCGCCAGCCGAAAGCGGCCGTTTTACATCACAGCCTCGGATTGCTGCAGGTGCGGCAGAAGCATCTGCCCGAGGCTCTGGCTTCGCTGAAGCAGGCGATGGAACTGGCTCCTGATGATGCGCGCTTCAGCTATGTTTATGCCGTAGCTTTGTACGGCGCGGGGCATACGCGGGAGGCGAAAGCCGTAGTCGAAGCTTCGCTGAAGAGGGCGCCGGGCGATCCGGCGCTGAACGAGCTGCGGTCTCAGTTGGCGGCGGAGGCACACAGGCGATGAACGCGCCGCTTGTTCCGAAACGAAAGAGCGTAGAATTAGCTTAGTTAAAGTAAACTTGACGCTTTTAAGGTCGGAAAGATTAATGAGCAATAACAATAATTACACGTTCTCAAAATTATTCGAACACATACTGACCCATTACCGGGGACTATTCGCCACCCTTTTCCTCCTGCCCGTTTCAGCGGTCTATGGCGCTTATGCCGGCGCCCGCAACTGGATTTCGTTCCATTTGAACAGTGCGCCCGCCAAACACGATGCCCGGGTTGAAGCGGTCATTCGGCAAATTGCGGACTGGAAAAATCAAGGCGCGGAGCAAAAACTTTGCACCGCCAGGTCAGGCTGGAAAACCATGAGCGAGCTGGTGCCTAAATACAAGCTTACGCACCGCAGGATCGATGTCGGCATGTATGACCTGCTTGAAATTGACGAACAGCGCAGAATCGTGCGGGTGGAGCCGCTGGCGACCATGGGCCAGATCTCCCGCAACCTCATATCGCGAGGCTGGACGTTGCCTGTGGTGCCGGAACTGGACAGCCTGACGGTGGGCGGCCTGATCATGGGCTTCGGCGTGGAAACCAGCAGCCATAAATATGGGCTGTTTCAGCACATTTGCGAATCCTTCGAGATTGTGACCGCCGAAGGGACGCTGGTTAAATGCAGTCCTTCGGAAAATCCGGAGCTTTTTTATCAGATTCCGTGGAGCCACGGCACGCTGGGTTTTCTGGTGGCTGCCGAATTGAAAATTATTCCGGTCAAAAAATATGTCAGAATTCACTACCAGCCCGTTCATACCCTTGATGACATGGTTAGCGTTTTCGAGCGAGCCAGCCGGGAGACGGAAAACAACGATTTCGTGGAAGGCCTGGTTTACGGGCGCGATCAGTCGGTCATCATGGTCGGCAGGTTTGCCGATACCGTGGGCTCGGACGGATCTTTGAACTCCGTCGGGCGATGGTACAAGCCCTGGTTTTACAAGCATGTCCAAACCTACCTTGAGCGCAGAAAAGAAGGCATCGAATACCTGCCGGTGCGGGATTATTTTCACCGGCATACCCGCAGTTATTTCTGGGCCATGGAGGAAATCATTCCGTTCGGAAACCATCCCGTTTTCAGGGCGCTGCTGGGCTGGGCCCTGCCTCCTCGAATCGAACTATTGAAATACACGGAAACGCAAACCACCCGGCGGCTTCGGGAAAAGTTTCATGTGGTTCAGGATATGCTCGTGCCGATCAGGCATCTGAAGCAGTCCATTGTCTATTTCGACGAGCATTTCCGGTTATATCCCTTATGGCTGTCGCCGATGGCGATCAAGGATAATGGCGGACAGCCCGGCTTTGTTCACCCTTTCCAGACAAAAGACGGCGCCATGGACGAAATGTATGTGGACATCGGCGCCTACGGTACGCCGGGCAGGGCGGGTTTCGATAATGCCGTCGCCCTGCCGTTGCTGGAAAAATTCGTTATCGAACACGGGGGCTACCAGGCCTTGTATGCAAGAACCTTCATGAGCAGGGAGGATTTCAGGAAGATGTTCGACCATGCGGGCTATGACGATTTGCGAGAGCGATTGCCGTATTGCCGGCAGGCTTTCGATGAGGTGTACGACAAAGTCTCCTCAAAAGGCAGGGTTTCGCCGGTCGAGATGAGGAAGCTGGAAAAGGCGAATTGAAAAGCTGCCGTTTGCAGACATTCGAACTTTTTGCCGGCAACACAGATTCTTCATGCGGCGCCTGGCATGGTAAAGGGAGACTGCCTGAATGTGGGGCAATGCCTTGCTGGTCTGACATTTACGCGATGGCTTGTAAAAGTTTTTGTACATTAGTCGGGCATCGCGCGTAAAATCACCGGTTTTCAGGCGCACCTGTCCAGATTGAGTAATGAATAAGACGAATACCGAAAAAACCGTTTCGCCCGGCAAAGCCCCGCCCAAAATGCCCGGCGCATTACCGCTTTTAGGACATATGCTCGCATTCGGCAAAAATCCCTTTGATTACATGATATCGCTTAGAAAGACGCTGGGGGAAATCGGTGAATTCCGCATGTTTCATCAAGAAATGGTGCTGATGACCGGACCGGACGCGAATGAAGCTTTTTTTCGCGCGCCCGACGCTCAATTGGATCAAAGCCAGGCGTATAAAATCATGACGCCGATTTTTGGCAAGGGTGTGGTTTTCGATGCGCCGCCGCATAAAAAAGACCAGCAGCTTAAAATGCTCATGCCGGTCTTGCGCGATAAACCGATGCGCGGCTATGCGCAAGTGATCGTCCGGGAAGTCGAGCAAATGATTGCCGACTGGGGCGATACGGGTGAAATCGATTTGCTTGAGTTCATGAAAGAACTCACCATTTATACCTCCAGCCACTGTCTGCTCGGCGATGAATTTCGTTACGAACTGAATGAAGAATTCGCCAGGATTTATCACGATCTCGAAAAAGGCGTGAATCCTCTGGCGTTTGTTTTTCCCTATTTGCCTTTGCCCGTGTTTCGCCGCCGTGATAAAGCGCGCGCCAGGCTTCAGGAATTGGTCACCGGGATTATTGCCAAAAGAGCGCAGAAACCAGAAAAAAGCGAAGATGCGTTTCAGTTGCTCATCGATGCCCGCTATGAGGATGGCAGCCGCTTATCCGCTCACGAAATAACGGGCATGCTGATCGGTACCCTGTTCGCCGGGCATCACACCACAGCGGGAACGGCCGCCTGGACCTTGCTGGAGCTGGCGCGCCGGCCTGAATATCTGGAGCGGGTCCTGAAAGAGCTGGATGCGCACTTCGGCGTTGACGGCGAAGTGACTTTTCAAGCGTTGCGCGAAATTCCGGTGCTGGAAAATGTCATTAAAGAAGTCCTGCGCCTGCATCCGCCGCTGATATTTTTAATCCGCAAGGTGATGCAGGACTTTCATTTTAAAGATTATACGATCAAGGCCGGAAAATATGTCTGCGCCTCGCCGCGCGTATCGCACCGCATCGCTGATGTTTTCCCGGACCCGGAAAAATTTGATCCCGACCGCTATTCGGAAGCACGCCAGGAAGATGCCAGGCCCTTCAGCTGGATCGCCTTCGGCGGCGGCAAACACAAGTGCAGCGGCAACGCGTTTGCCATGTTGCAACTCAAAGCCATTTTCAGCATTCTGCTGCGCCGGTACACTTTTGAACTGGTCGACGATAAAGACGCTTATCAGGATGACTTCACCCAAATGGTGGTGCAGCCGCTATCGCCTTGCCGTGTTCGTTATATAAAGCGCACGGATATTAAACGCGCCGCTGATGCGTCGCCGGAAAACATCGTTCAGGAAAGCGTACAAACTGCGCCGAGCTTTCGAATAATAATCGACAGAGAGCTTTGCCAGGGGCATGCAACCTGCATGACTGAAGCGCCAGAGCTTTTTCAGGTAGACGAGGCGGGCAACGTGACTGTTTTACAGGAAAACCCGCCGCCGGATCTGTTGGAAAAAGCCCGGCAGGCCGAAAAATATTGTCCGTCAAAAGCAATTAAAATTGAATCCAACTAAATGTACTGAAGAGATAAAGAATGGCCGCATATCCCAGAGAAGAACTTGAAGAAATGGTCGACCGTTGGCTGCAGGCGAATCGTAACGCGGAAAAAGAGGGTAACTGGCCCAAATACCTGGGCGAGATGTATACCGATACGGCCGAATATCGCTGGAATATCGGGCCCAATGAAGAATTCGTGGCGCGCAGCCGTAAAGAGATAGAAGAATGGGCTTTAGGCGTGCAAATGGAAGGTTTTGAAGAGTGGCGCTACCCGTATCACCGCATTTTAATCGATGAAAAACAGGGTGAAGTGATTGGCCTGTGGCGCCAGGTGTCGCCCGCGCTGAGAGACGACGGAAGCCATTATGAAGTGGCAGGCATAGGCGGTTCCTGGTTTCGCTATGGCGGTAATTATAAATGGGAATGGCAGCGGGATTTTTTTGATTTAGGCAATGTGAAAGCCTTGTTTTTTGAATTGGCGGCCGACGGCAAACTGGATCCGGCCGTGAAAAGAAAAATCGGCAAATTGGCCAAAGGGCAACTGCTGCCAGGCCATGAGCGCTTGCGCAAAGATCCCGGTTTATGGAAAAAACTGAAAGGTTTTATGGCAATGGTAAGCATTGCCCTGTTTAATAAGTAAAAAATACAAGCTAAAAGGAATCTCATAAATATCTATGCTGAATGTAAAACCGGGTTGGAAAAACTGGCAGTTACTCACTGAAAAAGGACGGCAGATTTGGGCATTCAAGCCCGGCTCAAATAATATCAATGAGCATTTGCAAAATGCCGACAGCATTACAGACGAAGACATAGCGCAGTTTGCCGAAGATTTTCAGTTTGATAAATCCGGCAATCCCAATTCCGGCGATAAGGTTTTTAGAAATCAAGCCGCTGAAGCGAAATTCCAGCAATTTACCGGTCAGATACCGCAGTCGAAGAATCCCGATGAGCAAAAAGTCATCGACGCGCTCATCAAGGGAATGAATTACTACGCTTGCCTGCAATGTGAAGACGGCCATTGGCCGGGCGATTACGGCGGTCCGCTGTTTCTCCTGCCCGGCTTGCTGATCGCCGCTTATATCTCGGATACGCCTTTCCCCAAAGCGCATCGGGAAATGATGAAGCTTTATTTGTTCAATCATCAAAATAAAGATGGCGGCTGGGGCATGCACATCGAAGGCGAGTCGACCATGTTCGGCACCGTCATGCAATACGTGTCATTGCGCCTGCTGGGAGTCGATAAAGATGATCAGCGGCTGACCAAGGCCAGGACGTGGATCAAAACCAATGGCGGTGCAACCGGCATCCCTTCGTGGGGGAAATTTTATCTTGCCGTACTGAATTTGTACGACTGGCAAGGCTTCAACAGCCTGTTTCCCGAAATGTGGCTGTTTCCCAAATGGCTGCCGGTTCATCCCTGGCGCTATTGGTGCCACACCCGCATGGTTTATCTGCCGATGGCCTATTGTTATGCGCAGCGAATCAAAGCCCCCGAAAATGAACTGATCCTGTCTTTGCGAGAGGAAATTTACAGCGAAGATTTCGCCTCTATCGATTGGCCGAAACAACGCAATGCGGTATGTGAAAAAGATTGTTATACCACGCCGTCTCCGGTGCTGAAGTGGATGAATTTTTTCACCAATAATTATGAAAAGTTCAGATGCGCCTGGTTAAGAAAAAAGGCCACGGACTACATTTTAAAATATCTCAATGCCGAGGATGAGCAGACCAGCTACATCAACATCGGTCCCGTCAATCAAGCCATCAATTCCATTTGCATCTGGCACGCCTACGGCAAAGATTCCACGCAGTTCAAAAAGCATGCAGCGCGCTGGTATGATTATTTATGGGTTGCCGAAGATGGCATGAAAATGAACGGCTACAACGGCTCGCAGCTTTGGGATACCGCTTTTGCAAGCCGCGCCATGCTGGAAAGCGGCCTGGGCAAACTATTCCCTGAAACGGTTGCGAAAAGCTATCGGTTCATCGAACTAGCGCAAATCAAGGCCGAACACCCGACGCATGCCGAGTTTTTCCGCCATCCGATGATTGGCAGCTGGCCTTTTTCAACCCCTGAAAATGGCTGGCCGGTTGCCGATTGCACAGCGGAAGGCTTAAGCGCCGCTTTGGCCATTCATCATTCAGGTCTGGTTGAACCGGCGATTGATGAGCAACGCATCAAACAAGCCGTTGACGTCATACTTTCTTATCAAAACACCGATGGCGGTTGGGCAACTTATGAGCTGACTCGCGCATCTAAGTGGCTGGAAAAACTCAATCCATCCGAAGTGTTCGCCGATATCATGATCGATTATTCATGGACGGAATGCACTGCGGCTTGCGTTATTTCATTGCTGGAAATTCAGGACACTTATCCGGATTATAAAAGCGGCGAAATACGCAAGGCGATCAGTGCGGGAATAAATTTTATCCTTGAACAGCAAAAGCCGGATGGATCCTGGTATGGCGGCTGGGCGGTCTGTTTTACCTACGCCACTTGGTTCGGCGTCGAAGCAATCAGCAAGGCCAAGGGCAAAGGCTATTATGACGATGCGGTTTTAATGACCAGCATCAACAAAGCCTGCGCTTTTTTAGTCGATAATCAAAAAGCGGACGGCGGCTGGGGGGAGACTTTCGAATCGTGTTCAAAACTGGTTTATACCGAGGCGGCCACGTCCCAGGTGATTAATACCGCTTGGGCTTTGCTGACACTGATGGCTGCCGATTTTGGCGATAAAAAAATTATGGAAGCAGGCATCAAGGTGTTGTTGAACAGACAAACGGACACAGGCGATTGGCCGCAGGAAAATATTTCCGGCGTTTTTAATTACAATTGCATGATTACTTATGCCAATTACAGGAATATATTCCCTATCTGGGCGTTAAGCCGGTACTGTAATCGTTATATAAAAGATAAAAAAATCAACGCGGTCTAAAGGATGTGCATGGAGTGGCCCAATATGAAATCAGAATTCGACATTTGCATTATCGGCGCAGGCATGGCGGGCGCCACTATCGCTGCCCATCTTGCCCCCAAAGGCATCAAGATCGCGTTGATCGATCATAGCTTCAAGGAGAAAAAGCGCATCGTCGGCGAATTGTTGCAGCCTGGAGCCGTGTCGTCGCTTGAGCAAATGGGGCTTGGGAGTTTACTGGATGGCTTTGAAGCGCAACCGGTTGACGGTTATGCGCTGCTGCAAAGAGATGAAAAAATAACCATTCCTTATCCCGAGCAATTTAAGGGAATGGGTCTGCATAACGGCAAATTTTTACAGCAAATCAGAGCTTCCGCGTTGCAAAATGAGTCGGTTACGCAAATTCATGGCAAGGCCTTGCAGCTCCTGGAAAATGAAAAACATGAAATTGTCGGCGTCAGTTTCCGGGAATCGCTTACGTCCCAGGTAAAGTCCATTTATGCACCTTTGACCATTACCTGCGACGGCTTCTTTTCAAATTTCAGAGAACACCTCAGCAATAATAAAAAAACCGTAACGTCTTATTTCATCGGCCTGATTTTAAAAGACTGTGAAATGCCTGTGCCGAAACATGGGCATGTGTTTTTATCCGGGCCGACGCCTTTTATTTGTTATCCGATTTCCAATAATGAAATCAGGCTATTAATCGATTTTCCAGGCGAACAGCTACCCAAAAAGTTTTTGCTCCAGGAGCATTTGGAGGCCAACGTGACGCCTTATATTCCCGAATGCATGTTTAACAGCTATGCGCAAGCCTTGCAGGAAGGGGGATTTAAGGTCATGCCCAATCATTACATGGCGGCAAGGCCCATAACGAGGAAAGGCGCAGTGATGCTGGGGGACGCGCTGAATATGCGTCATCCCTTGACGGGCGGCGGATTGACAGCGGTATTTTCGGATATCCAGATATTGAGCGCCCATTTATTGACGATGCCCGATTTTAATAATACCGATCTGATTCATGAAAAAATCGAAGCCTATTACCGTGACAGGCAGAGCGCCAATGCCAATCTCAATATTCTTGCCAACGCGCTATATGCCGTGATGTCCAATGATCTGCTTAAAACGGCCGTATTCAAATATCTGCAGCGCGGCGGCGCTAATGCGCAGGAATCGATTGCTATTTTGGCCGGCTTGAACAGGAACCATTGTTCTTTGATAAAACAATTCTGTCTTTTGACCGTGTTCGGCGCCGGCAATTTAGTGCATCAGGGCATTTCGAATATACCTAAGGCGATAAAACTTCTTTCGGATGCGTTTATCATCATTAATCCCTTGATAAAAAACGAGCTTTTGGTAGTAACATTTTTTTATCGCTATCTCTCAAAAATAAAACCCCTTGCTTATCTCGGGTATGGCACAAAAATTCAAGGGCTTTAAGTAATCATGGTATTCACGGAAAAAATTGTCGGCTAAAACCATAAACTGCTTTTAGTAAAATCCTGAGAGGTGTTGCCTGGGATTGAGATGAAAAGAGCGGGCATAACACTCGTTACAAGCACCATTGACCTTTGCGCTAACCTGACTCGCTGTTTCCGCGAATTGACTAACAGAATCATCTGCCTATGAAAATCAACCAGCGCGCCGCCAAGATCGCGGAGAGTTTTGCCAGAAATCCCAAGCGGGTCCTGGGATTGGCCTTGGTGTTATCGATTCTGGCCGGCTGGGCGGCGGCGCAGCTTCCGGTCCATACTTCACGGCAGGCATTGCTTCCGCAGGATACGGCCGTGGCTAAGCGCTTTAACGATTTTTTGAAAAATTTCGGCGCCGCCTCGGATCTGATCGTTGTCCTGGAGGGTGCTCCCCGCAGCGATCTGGAAGCTTTTGCCGACAAGCTATCCGCCAAGCTTCAGGCGGAGCCCGAGATAGACCAGGCGACATCCCGTCTCGACATGAAGTTTTTTCTGGACCCCGCCTACTTGCTGATGCCGGCCGAGGGACTGGACAAGCTTGCGGCGTTGGCAAAACAGCCCGCCTTGGGCAAAGGGGGAATGGAAGAAAACCTGCGCAAAGCGCTGAGCTGGAGCAAAGACCCTGCGGCGCTGGCAGGGACAGACATCGATCTGCAAAGCGCCGAAGCAAGCCTGAACCTGACGACGTTTTTTCTGGAAGAGTGGCGGCGCTGGCTGGACTCGGAGACAGCGCCCGCCGGTCTGGACTGGAACCGGCTGCTGGCCAAAAGCGGGGCAGGGGGCATGGCCGATGGCTATTTTGCATCGCGCGATGGGCGGATGCTGTTTTTATTCGTCCATCCGAAAAGCCATTCCGAAGATTTTAGCAGCCTCGGCCCTTTCGTCGACAAGGTCAAACAGGTTTCGGCGGACTTGACCGGGCAAGTCAAAGCCGCCGGCCGCACGCCGCCCGCCGTGGGCCTGACCGGACTGCCGGCCATCGAGTACGAGGAATACGTCAACATCCGCAAAGATATCACTTTGGTGATATTTACCTCCGCTGGCCTGATCGCCGCATTGATCTTGTGGGTAGTCCGCAGTATGCGCTGGGCCGTGCTGATTTTCATCCCTATGGGGCTCGGTGTGCTGTGGAGCTTGGGGCTGGCCCTGGTTACCGTCGGTCACCTGACCATGATTACCGCCGCCTTCATCGCCATCCTGTTCGGCCTGGGAGCTGACTACGGCATCTTCACCTCCTCGCGCATCGCCGAGGAGCGCCGCGCAGGCAAACCGCTGATTGAAGCCATCGGAGCCGGCATCGGTTCATCCTTTATAGCGGTATTGACGGCGGGCGGCGCCTCACTGCTGATTTTCAGCGCCTTGGCCACGGTTGATTTTCCCGGTTTTGCCGAACTGGGCGTGGTGGCGGCCAAAGGCGTGCTGATGATCCTGATCAGCACCTGGATGGTCCAGCCCGCGCTTTACGCCTTGTTTCCGCCCAAGCTGAGAGATATTCCCTCGTTAGACACACCGCCAGCTCCGGCAAAAAAAGGGAAACACAGCGGTGCGTTCCCTAAACCCGTTGCCGTGGTTCTCGTCCTGCTGGCCTTGGGCTTTGCTGTCATCGGCGGCGTAAAAGGGCTTGCCATCCCGTTCGACTACAACGTGCTGGCCATGCTGCCCAAAGATTCCCAGGCCGCCTATTACCAGCGCCGCATGGTGGCGGAAAGCGACTACCAGTCCGAAGTCATCATTTTCACCGCCCGAAATATGGCGGAGGCGCGACGGATCGCCGACGAGGCGGGCAGGCTCAAGACGATCGCCCAGGTACAGTCGCTGGCCGGCCTGTTTCCTGCGGATGCCGATGAACGCCTCCGCAAGGCCGTGAGTATCGGGGAATCGTTTGCCCGGAACAACTCCATCGAGCAGGTCGCCGAACTCGACCGGGAGGGCTTGTCCGCAAAATCATTCGAGTTGATGCGGGCGGTGCTGGAAAACAGCAGCGCCACCATCGACGAAGCGCAGGAGCAGGCATTCTCCGCCGGGCATGCCAACTTGGTCGAAAGCCTGGAAAACGTGCGCGAGCAGCTTGCGGCCATCTCGGCCAAACTCGCGGCGGATAGCGAACAGGGCCGAGTGCGCAGCGAGAGCTTCTTGCGCGCCTTGCTGTCCGATGCAAATTTCGGGCTCAAGGTTATCGACGGCTGGCGGCAGGCCAAGCCCCTCACGCCGGCGCAGTTGCCGCTCACTCTGCGCGAGCGCTTCTTTGGCGCTGACGGCGGCATCGCAGTCTACGCTTTTCCGGCAAAAACCGTGTATGATCCCGACAACCTCGATGCGCTGATCAAAGACGTCTACAGCGTCTCGCCGGCAGCGACCGGCTTCCCGACCACGCATCAGGCGCTTGCCAAATCGGTGGTGGAAAGTTTCACCCACGGCACGCAATTGGCCCTGGCGCTGTGCCTGCTCTGGGTCATGGCGGCGACGCGCAGCGTGCGGGGCTTCGCGCTGGCGACCTTGCCTTTGCTGATCGGCGGCGGCTGGATGCTGGGGCTGATGGCCCTGGGCGACATTCGCTACAATTACGCCAACATCGTCGCCTTGCCTCTGGTGATTGCGCTGGCGGTGGATTACGGCGTCTGGTTCAGTTACCGCTGGGGCGAATTGAAGGACTGCACGCCTTTGCAAGTCAGCCTGGCTGCCGGCAAGGTGATCGGACTGGCCGCCGGCACCGAGTTGGCCGGCCTGGGCGCCATCACTTTGGCCAGCTACCGGGGCGTGTCATCCTTAGGGCAAAGCATCACCATCGGGCTGTTGTGCTGCCTGACCGCAACCCTTATCGTGGCTCCGGCCATCGGACAATTAATCGATTCCAAGAGAAAACCATAATGCGAAAAATCTGCCTAATCATCGCCAGCCTGTTGGCGCCCATTGCCGTGGGCGCCGCACCCAATCCCGAAATGATTGTAGTGTGCTATCCCGGCGGAGCGGTCAATGCCAAAGATGCCAACGGCGCGATGAATTCCATGCTGCGTGTGGTGGAACGCGTGGGCCAGTGGCAAGCGAACAGTTTCAACAGCGTCTTCATTACCAAGCCAGACGAATGCAGAAAGCAGATGGCCGAAAAAAATCCCAAGTTCGCAATCACGTCCTTGGGCCTCTATTTGGAATTGCGCAACCCGCACAACCTGGTGCCGGTGGTCCAGCCCAGGATCAAAGGCCGCACCAGCGAGCGTTATCGGGTAATGGTCCAGAAGGACAAGTACAAGAGCCTGGATGAGCTGAAAGGCAAAACCCTGGGTGGCACGGTATTGGAAGAACCGGCTTTCATCGGCAGGATCGTTTTTGCGGGGAAATACGACCCCGCCCGTTTCTTTGTCCTGAAGCCGTCCAATCAGGCCATCCGTGCGTTGCGCGCTTTGGACAAAGGGGAGCTGGATGCCGTCATTTTGAACGAGCAGCAATTCGGTGGACTGGACTCGCTTCATCTGGAGAAACCGCTTGAAGCGGTCTTCGAATCCGGAGAAATCCCGCTGATGGGCGTAGTGGCCAACAGCGCTATCACGACTGCGGAAGAACGCGCCCGCTTCGGCAAGGCGCTGGAAGGGATGTGTACTGACGCCGAAGGTAAAAAACTATGCGAACTGTTCGGGGTGGAGTCTTTCGTCAACGTGGACCCGGCCGTGTTCGAGCCTATGGTCAAGCTGTGGACTGAGGAGAAATAAGGCTTTGCGCAAAACACGACTTTTTCCTATCGTTTCGATGCTGTCGCTCATGGTCGGCTGCGTCGGACTTCAGCGCGAACATATCCGGACAGAGCCGCTTTCCGGCTGCCCCGTCCAGAACGCTGCCGCGCTGTTAGCCGAACAAAATCAACTTGGCCCTTTGAGCGATACCCATACCTTGCTCTGTGCAGTGAATGTCCTGCGAGGCACTCAGGATCCGGCAGTGCGCCGCACCGCGCTGGGCAGCCGGCTATGTTTGCATCTGGCCGAACGCGAAGCAAACCAGGAAAAACGCGAAAAGTTCGCCGCCGAGGGCGTGGGTTTTGCCGAAACGGCCTTGGCGCAAGGGGGCGGCCAAGACGGGGCAGTGCATTACTATCTGGCGGCCAACCTTGGCCTTGCGGTGCGCGAACACATCACGCTGGCCATGGAAAATCTCGGCCGGCTGGAACGCGAGATGAAACAGGCGCTGGCCTTGAGCCCGGACATCGACGATGGCGGGCCGTTGCGGCTTTTGGGAGCGCTTTATCTCAAAGCCCCGCCCTGGCCCGGCGGGATAGGCGATCTCGACAAGGCGCTGGAACTGCTGGAAAAGGCGGTCAAGGAGCATCCGGGGCATCCGATTAATCATTTGTTTTATGCCCAGGCGCTTTGGGAAGAGGACGATGAGGCTAACCTGAGCCGGGTAAAAGCCGAATTGGCGTTGGGCGAGAAGCTGTTGGCAGAAGGCAATTGGGGCTACAACAAAGCCCCTTGGCAAAAGGAATTTGCCCTGTTTGCACAGGAGCTTGGAGAGGCTGAATTGTCGCGTCGGTGATTAGCTGTAGAAATCTGGACTTGATCCGGCAATATATAAAATTAGCCTCAACTCTATCGGACGTTGATTGTTTCAGCACGAGCCAAATCAGCCTTCCAATCAGTGGTTACGCATTAAAATCATTCCGACTATAAGCGATAACGAAGCGAGACGGGGTTTGTAACCCCGTCCCTAACGTTTCTGCAATGATTGAACTCAAAAGCTACGCTTAATCAACGCCAAATGTTACGGACGGGGCAATATGCCCCGTCCAGCCGCAGAAAAATCGCGAGAGGGTACAAGAACTCTCCTCAGCTTATTGATTCGGGTTAGTTAAAAAGTGATCCCATCTATGCTCGCGGAACGAAAGCGGAACAAATAGGTCACGTCTTGCAACAAGCCGATCATGGCAGCATAAAATTATGCTGATGCAAGACCTGATCTTGTCAAACGCTTGTTCATGTCAATAACGCAAGCGCTTCTCACCGCGCTCCATTTCACTTCAACCATCATGGTCGAGGAGGACTTATGAGATTACGCCTGCTTTGGTTTGTGCTCATTGAAATGATTGTTTCCGCACCTGCGATGAGCCACTCAAGTAACGGGTCGAATAACTCCCATCAACTCACTGAATCGCTCGGGCAGAAGGTCCAGAATCTTCAAGCCGACCTCGAGGAGAAAGGCTATAAGGTCACGCACGGGTTCTGGGACCTGTTCACGAGGAACAGAAGGAAGGGAATGGGCTCAAAATTTAAACGAGCGTTACGCTGGCTGGTGCTTGCCGCTCTTTGCAGTGCGTTTCTCACTGTAACGATCATCGCGACTACACGGCCGGCGTTGGCTTTTGGCACTGACGGCCTTTTTTCGGAGATTCACGAGCGGATCACGCGGAACGCGTTTCCATTCATGACCTCCGGTATTCTCAATGCGATCGTCGCGGGCAACCTCGACGAGGACGAGGGCGATGCGGCGGATCTTGCCGAACGTCACGCACAGAACTGCCGCTTCCGCGATAGCGCCACCTACATCAACGCAAGATACAGGCAAGTGGTAGAGGCCTTGCGCGAACCGCAGGCAGCAGATCCCAATCGAGCTGCCCGTCTGTTCGGCCATATCTTGCATGGCGTCCAGGATTTCTATTCACATTCGAACTGGATCCCCACGCCGCCTCAAGGACTGGGGATCCGTGGCCGCCTTTTCGATTCAAGCCTAGGCTTATGGGTACTGCCAGCGCCATATTCGATCCTGTTCGATGACGTTGTGGTCATCGAAGGCGATCCTCCAGCAGGTGTCAGTGTACGCCTGCCTGCCGACGCCAACGGCCGCGTCTCGTCTGCGGTGCCTATCGTCCAGGATAGGCGGATTTTTGCAGCATCGGAGGACGGTTCTATTGCCGACAGGACCGTGGTCGGCTCGTCCGGCACCATTGCCGATGGGCGGCAGTTTCGCGGCCTGATGACTTCGGCGGCGCCCCGCCATCCAGGTGATCAGCTGTGCCCGCCCGTTGGAGGCAACTGCGACATCGATAGTCCCGACAACGTCTGCCTGCGTCATGGAGATAAGCGCAGCGCGGGCACGAGCAAGCGTACTTTTGACGGAGCGGGGTACTTGAACCTTGATGGCGGCGGGGGAGGTGATTGGTTTGACGCCCGGCATCACGCCAGGCTCCAGACTCGGCATGAATGGTGCCGGCTCTTGCATCTCTCTCGAGTTATGGACCCGACCTTTGTGGCTCCTAGTCGCCTGTTGGCAACATGGGTCGGAACAGACACAGGGATAAACACGCCCCATATTCCGGGTACCCCTTGCGAACGCGGCGCGGCCCGGCGACACCTGGTTGAGATCTCGGCAACACCGGGGAGAAACGCACCATCAAACGTGCCGTTCGTGGTATTCCGCAGCGACTTTACCAGCTCCGCGCGCGCAACCGTTGCGCGTCAGGCCACGAAAACCCTGAAGATCTGCGGTAACACAAGCGAGAGCATTATCGCAGCACTGATGCCCGCGGGCATCAAGGGTGCCACTCTTCTCGTACCGGTGCCGGGAATAGCACGGTCTTGGTCGGTGCGAGACCACCGCGGCGCATTCGATGTGACGTTTGTGATCAAAGTCACGCCGAACTCCTGCTGATAGGAGGCGCTGAACTGGAGTCTTTATTTTTTAGTCAGAAACATAGCCCGAATGCTTGAAAAAGTTCAGGCATTCGTGGGGATGAAAATGATCCCTGAAGCGGGATGGTGTAGTACCCCCATCCTTAATGTTTCTGCAATGTTTGAGCTCAGAAGCTACGCTTAACCAACGCCAAACGTTATGGACGGAGCAATATGCTCCGTCCAGCCGCAGGTTGGATATCGAAAGCGGAAAAATATTAAATGCTGATTCACCCTCTGGCCATTTTTTGGACAATTTAACTAAACTCTATAATTTACAAAAGCTTATCCATCATTAGTGTGAGTTGGTGACAAGTTTATCCACAGATTTTGTGGATAACTGGCTTTTTGTATTCAGCAAGCAGCGTAGACCCTGCCTGAGCGCTTAGGCCAGGCGATCCAGTCGAACTCCAATTAAAAATTGACATTAACCTGCATCCAGATTTTCTGGGTATCGGTTGCAAACTGATCGGCATCGTAATAAGCGTATTTAGCCATTAACGCATAATGCTTGCCGAATGTCTTGACCGCCATGAAATCCCATTCCTTGCCGTAATGAACCCGACCGGTGTCGTCGTGGAAATCATGGAATACGCCGGTTAGTGTCAGACTGCCGTGGTCCAGGACGGCGCTCACGGTGGCGAACACATCGCGCACGCCGTCATTGGGCGTGACGAAGAATTGATCCGCCCAGCCCTGAAAGACATGGTTGGTGCCCAGCGGCGTAATGAAGCGTTTGTTGGCGCCATAGCCGTTCAGCTGTTCCATGGCGCCGCGAACGGTAATCAGGTTGAAGGCATTCAGGCCGCCCATCAGATTGATGCGGTCGGCCTGGTAGTCGGCCGGGCCGTGCCGATAGTCTCTTTGCAAACTCCATTCGGCCGTATAAAGCGCGGTCAGCTGGTCATTGATCTTAGACTTGCCATCGAAGCGCAGGCCATAAGTCTGGTTCGACTTGGCATAGTTCTCCGGCTCCGTGTAACCCAGCCAGTAGCCGTAACCGATCAGGTTGCCGTAATTGCCGACTTTATAGTTGATGTTCAGTATCGGGGCATTGATATTCTCGGTCGTACTCGTGGCCGTGTTGACATTACCGATATAGCCGGCGTTGACGGTCAATCCGGGCAGGGCCTGACTGTGGTGCGTGATCAATACCGAGTCATAGGTTGTTTCGAGCTGGCGCCAGCCGACGTTGCCGATAAAACGGTCATCGTCGAGCTTGATGCGCTGGCGGCCGCTCTTGATAAGCGTGCCGGGAATGCCGGCGTAACTGATCCAGAGTTGATTGAGTTCGCTGGCATCGGGATCGGCGACGGTTGTGAACTCGGGCTTGTTGCCCAGCCCGTTGTTGTAATCGCTCTGCAGCACATAGTTGCCTTCGTATTCGGCATAACCTTGCAGGCCATGGAAAACGGGCGAAAGCAAGCCCAGCCTTAAACGCACGGTATTGGCATTGGCCGTTTTCGGGTTGCCCGGTCCTTTATCCTGATTGACGTTTTCATAGCGGTAATTCAGGTCAAGCTTCAGCGCGCCGTTTTTGCCGTGACTATTGAAGCTAAGCGCCTCTTCAATCGACTCGGTCAGGCCGGCAGCCGGGGCCGGGCCGGCGGCTGCGGACAACGCCAACAAGGTGGACGAGAGGCAACCGGATGATAGTTTTCGCCGCATAAAACCTCCTTGTCAGTGCGTGTGATCGCATTCGGCCAGAAATGACAGGATGCTCTCGCGGTACTGATAGTAATCGGCATGCTCGAGCAGGGCTTTGCGGGTGCGCGGACGGGGCAGGTCGATAGCCTCAATTTTGCCGATCCGGGCCTGTGGGCCATTGGTCATCATGACCACGCGGTCCGCCAGCAGAATGGCCTCGTCGACATCATGCGTCACCATGAGCGCCGTTACCTGCGTGCGCTCCCAGACTTCCATCAGAACTTCCTGCAATTCCCAGCGCGTCAGGGAGTCCAGCATACCGAAGGGTTCATCCAGCAACAGCAGCTTGGGCGACAGGGCGAAAGCGCGCGCGATGCCCACCCGCTGGCGCATGCCGTTGGACAGATCGGCGGCTTTTTTATGAAGCGAATCGCCGAGGCCGACGCGGGTCAGATAGTATTCGACGATATCGCTACGTTCGGCTTTTGAGGCGTGCGGATAGACTTTGTCGACCCCCAGCGCGACATTTTCAAAGGCGGTCAGCCATAGGAACAGGCTGGGCGACTGGAACACCACCCCGCGGTCCGGGCCGGCGCCGTCTATTTCTTTATTGTCGAGGATGATGACGCCTTCCGAGACGTTGTTCAAACCGGCCGTCATCGACAGCACGGTCGACTTGCCGCAGCCCGAATGGCCGATGATCGAGATGAATTCGCCTTTTTTGACTTTCATATCGAAGCCGTCCACGACCTTGACGGTGCCGTTGCCGTCGGGCGTCGGGTAGGTTTTCGACAGTTGGGAAAACTCCAGATAGCGCGGCCGGCTTGAATTGCCGGGGCCGGTTTTTAAGGCCGGATTGTCCGGATGCCAGTCGTGGCGGGTATTGGGCCGCACGTCAGGCAGTCTGATGCTGTCCCGGCCTGCGTCCAGGTTTTTTTTCATACCGACAGCCATCAGGTACTGCGTGATCTCGGCGCGCAGTTTCTTGAATCGCTCATTATGGTTCAAGGCCGTCCGGTCTCTGGGGCGCTCGATGTCGATGATGAAATCCGGCCCGAACGTGGCGTCGGGGCCGGGATTAAGTGGGATGACGCGGTCGGCCATGTAAATGGCTTCGTCGACGTCATTGGTGATCAGGATCACGGTTTTCTTGTCCTGCTCCCAGATTTGCAGGATTTCGTCCTGCAGCAGTCCGCGCGTCAGCGCATCCAGGGCGCTGAGCGGCTCATCCAGCAACAGAATGTCGGGATTGGCGGCCAGAGCCCGGGCGACATTGACGCGCTGGCGCATGCCGCCCGACAGCTCAGCCGGTTTTTTATCCATGGCAGCGCCCAGATTGACCATGCGCACATATTTTTCGGTATGCGCGCGGCGCTGTGCCAAGGGCCAGTCCTTAAAAATCTGGTCGACCGCCAGAGCCACGTTTTCGAAAACCGTCAGCCACGGCATCAATGAATAATTTTGAAACACGACGCCGCGGTCCGGCCCCGGCGCCTTGATAGGCTGGCCCCGTTTCAGTACATCGCCGCTGTCGGCTTCGATCAGGCCGGCTATCGTCGATACCAGCGTAGTCTTGCCGCTGCCGGAAAAGCCGACGATGGCGATAAACTCGCCGGCCTTGATATCGAGATTGATATTCTTCAGGACCGAAACTTTATCCTTGCCTGTGCCGTAGGACTTGCAAACCTGTTTCAATTCCAGCAGCGGCGCCAGCGCGTCATTGCATGGAGCGGGCGATTGGAGGGCGGGTTCATTGGCAACAATTTTTAATTTGATCGCGGACATGTCAGCCTCCCGGTTAGCGTGTTTGGCCGAAAGAAAATACTTTCTGGAACGACTGCATGATGCGATCGAGCATGAAGCCGATAATGCCGATCGTAAAAACAGCCACCATGATCCGGCTGAGCGAGTTGGAACTGCCGTTCTGGAACTCATCCCAGACGAATTTTCCAAGCCCAGGATTTTGCGCCAGCATTTCGGCGGCAATGAGCACCATCCAGCCCACGCTCAGCGACAGCCGCATGCCGGTGAAGATGTAGGGCAGGGCGGACGGCAGAATGATTTTCCGGATCTGCGTGCGCCAGTCCAGGCGCAGGACTTTGCCGACGTTGATCAGGTCCTGGTCGACGGACGAGACGCCGACCGCCGTGTTGATCAGCGTGGGCCATAGCGAGCACAGCGTGACCGTGATCGCCGAGGTCAGGAAGGATTTTTCAAACCAGGAATCGTCCGTCGTGACATAAACGGAGCTGACGATCAGCGTCACGATAGGCAGCCAGGCCAGCGGCGATACCGGCTTGAAGATCTGGATGAGCGGGTTCAGCGCCGTGTTGAAGATCGGGCTCATGCCGCATAAAATGCCGAGCGGTATGGCCGCCAGGGTGGCGATTACAAAACCCGTGAAAACGGTGCCTAGACTGGTGAAGATCTGGTCCAGATAGGTGGGTTTGCCGGTATAAGCCCGCATCTTGACGGGCGCGTCCGGATTTTCGGCCAGCAGCTTTTCATTGCGGGCCTGCTGGCGCTGATAAAAGGCGGCTTCTTTCTGCCGTTCCGCATAATGCGCCGCCGCCAGTCCGCCTATTTCCTGCCAGACAGCGACAGGGCCCGGAATGGCGCCCAGGCTGGTGTTGACCCTGGAGGCCGAGAAACTCCAAAGGCCCAGGAACAGGATAAAGGCTATGATCGGCACGCCCGCTATCAGCCAGAGCTCGCGGACCTGGCGCGCGGGATTTTCGCCGGCCGCTATTTTGATGAACGGGATGAACCAGGTCAGGCCGGTCAGGTTGAAAAAATGGATCAGTTTATTGCTCACAGGATACCTCCCGCTGTGGGGTTTTCGCATGAAGTCTGAGCGGCTCGATGGCTCTTAAAAAAGATGCTTCCTTGCACCTTATAAACTTCCGTTGTTTAGCCAGAGGGCTCACGATCAAGCTTGTTTAAGGGGTTATTCAGTTACCTTGCCGCCGACTATTTTTTGCTTCCCTTTCAAGCCGATCGGGAATTTGGCCAGATAGTCGTTGGGCTTGCTGGCGTCGAACGCAATCTTGTCGATGAAGAAATCCTGCGCCGGCTTGAGGCCAGTATCGGCCGGGAAGTCGCCGGCCTTGGCCTTGCCTTCGGCGATCAGTTCCTTGGCCGCGGCCAGGTAAATATCGGGGCGATAGACTTTTCTGGCCGTTTCCAGATACCAGCTGTCGGGTTTGTATTCGTTGATCTGGCCCCAGCGTCGCATCTGGGTCAGATACCAGACGGCGCTGTCATAGGAGGGATAACTGGCGTTATTGCGGAAGAACGTGTTGAAATCGGGCAGGGGGCGCTTGTCGCCTTTTTCGTATTCAAAAGTGCCGGTCATGCTGTTGGCGAGCACTTCCTTGTCGGCGCCGACATAGTGTGTTTGCGACAGCATTTCGATCGCTTCCTTGCGGTTTTTATTGTTATCCTCGTCCAGCCAAATGGCGGCGCGGATCAAAGCCTTGATGACGGCCTTATGGGTATTGGGATATTTATCGGCCCATGCCTGGGTGACGCCGAACACTTTTTCGGGCGTGTTTTTCCAGAGTTCCTCGTCGGTAATGACCGGCACGCCTATGCCCTTGGATACCGCCTGCTGGTTCCAGGGCTCGCCTACGCAATACCCGTAAATGGTGCCCGCTTCGAGCGTGGCGGGCATTTGCGGGGGCGGCGTCACGGACAGCATGGCTTCGGCATCGATCTGGCCCGATATGTCCTGGGGCGGTTCGTAATAGCCCGGCTTGATGCCGCCGGCCGCCAGCCAGTAGCGCAATTTCAGGTTATGGCTGCCGACCGGAAAGGTCATGGCCATGTTGAAAGACTTGCCTTCGCTTTTGTATTTATCGACGACAGGCTTGAGGGCATCGGCTTTAATCGGGCGTAGCAGTTTGCCGTCTGTTACGGGCACGTTCGGCTTCATCTGTTTCCAGATGTCGTTCGATACGGTAATGGCGTTGCCGTTGAAGCCCATGCTGAAGGCGGTCACGATATCGGCCTTGGTGCCGAAGCCGATGCTGGCGCCCAAAGGGGCCGGCGCGAGCATGTGCGAGCCGTCCAGTTCACCGCTGATGACCCGGTCCAGAACGACTTTCCAGTTTGCCTGGGCTTCCAGTTGCACGTACAGGCCTTCGTCCTCGAAGAATCCTTTTTCATAAGCAACCGCCAAAGGGGCCATATCGGTGAGCTTGATAAAGCCGAATTTCAGGTCTTCCTTCTCCAATTTGCCAGCCGCAGCCAGATGAGTGGAAATGGTCAATACGGTTGCTGCCAACCACACTTTTTTAGCGGTAAACGTATTTATTATTTTCATAGTGAGCCCTAAACAAAAACCGCGAAAAATAAAAAAGGCGTCTTCGTGCCATTGCCGGATAGCAATGCCCGAAAGACGCCTTTGTCCCGTTTGCTCTACAGTGAGCTGTTTTCTTGACTCCGACGGTGGAGTTCTGAAGTACTTAATGCAATTCGGATGCCAAGTGGTCGATTTATACTATTCGTGTTGATAAATGCTGGCTTGGTGATCGTTGGTCGTGTTGGTTTAATGATGTGGGCTGGTTTTATTCCCGGAATTGAGAGGTTGACGGCACAGGCTTGGTGCGTTTTGCTGAGAATTGGTGCGTCAGAATAGTTATGGGTTACGTGTAGGCAGCCATATATCGTCTGCCGGGCTGGGCACCGCTGCTTTTAATCGGGGTAGGTAGCGGGTGCTGGATTGATAAACCCAGCATTCGGAACCGCCCATGCCGGGTTTCCGCTAAAGCGCTAACCCAGCTTGCCGCGCTTCATTGACTGTCATGGTCGCGCATGAGATAGTTGCGCTGGTATTCAGCAAGCCAATAAGGAGATTAATCATGCATACTACGATACGTTTTGGAAGTCGAGGGGCAGACGCACAGTATTTACAAAATCAACTAAACAAGCTCTTGACCCCACATCCTAATTTGCGTGTGGACGGTGATTTCGGCAGGCGAACTTACGAGGCTGTCCAGCGTTTTCAAACCGTGAAAAACCTCGGGGTCGATGGAGTCGTTGGGCCGAAAACCTGGAAAGCGCTGGAAGGAGGTATTGTGCCGGCACCGCCCATATCCAGCATCCCATCAGGTAACAGTTCCAACGCTCCATGGATGGCAGTTGCAGCTAACGAAAAAGGCCAAGAAGAAATCCGTGGGAGTCTTCACAATCCACGCATTGTGGAATATCACGCGTCCACCTCACTGCAAGCCACTAGCGACGAAACGCCGTGGTGCTCTGCGTTTGTTAATTGGTGCTTGAAGCAAGCCGGAATCGCTGGAACGAACTCCGCTGCAGCAGCAAGCTGGGTATCCTGGGGTCGAGCAACTTCATCGCAATACGGCGCCATTATTGTTATTTACAAAGCTGGCGCGGCGAATTCGAGCCTTACCTCATCAGGAAATCATGTCGGCTTTCTCATCGAGGAAACAACAACTCACTATAGTATACTTGGCGGCAATCAGAGAAATCGGGTAAAAATATCCTCGTATCCGAAATCCTCCTTTCAGCGAAAAGTGATGCGTTGGCCACTTGCTGGCTAAAGGAATATGGACATGGCACCAAGAGTATTTATTTGTTTTTTTTTAGTAATTTTGTTGTCTGCCTGCACGACTTCGGCCATCGCCGCTGATGAGGACTTACAACAATTCTGGAATCAATTTCGTCAGGCTGTCGAAAAAAACGACAAAACCAGAGTTGCCGAAATGACTCAGTTCCCCTTGGAAACACGAGGGCCCGCGGATTTCGATCGAGTAATTCCGGTTGGTCGAGACAAGTTTGTAAAGGAAGTCTACGACAAAGCCATGGATCAGCTTGAGGATGCGGTCGTCGTCGACGGAAAAGTTATTTATAAGAATCTGCGGGAAGCAATCCTGGAGAAAACCACGCTGGCCCCCAACGACCAACAAACCGCCGATTTTGCTTTCATTTTATCCATGCATTTCAAGCGTATCGGTGGCATCTGGAAACTTAGCCGAATATACTTTGATGAACCATTAGAGGAATGACACGGACGGAACGGCGATCATCATTACTTTGAAAACCGTCACAATTCACGCACAACAGTTAAGATCGGCTCGGGGTGACGGGATTGCGCCCGTCACCTCTGCCACACCACCGGACATGGGGTTTTCCGCATCTAGCGGTTGAATCTGGCGACTCAGGCGGTCGCTCAAGTGGGACGGAGTTTTTAACTCCGTCCCAAATATTTCTGCAATGTTTGAGTTCAGAAGCTTCGCTAAACCAACGCCAAACGTTTGGACAGGGCAACATGCCCTGTCCAGCCACATTGAATTGGCGCATCAGAATGGCTATCTGAACAGTTCGGCCATCGCGATGACGTTCTTGGCCATGTCACCCAGCGACATCTTGCGATCCATCGCCAGTTTGCGTAAAGCGCGATAAGCCTCGTCTTCACTATAGCCTTGGGACTTGATCAGAATCGCCTTGGCGCGATCGATGTGCTTGCGGTCTTCCAGTTGGGTTTTGGTTTTTTTCAATTCCTCTTTCAAGGCCTGCTGTTCCTTGAAGCGGGCGATGGCGATTTCAACGATGGACTTGATCCGTTTGGGCTCCAGTCCATCGACAATATAGGCGCTGACGCCGGCTTTGATCACTTTATTGATGGTATCGGTCTGCTGGTCCTCGGCAAACATCACGACCGGTATCGAATGGTTTTGGTTGATGTCCAGCACCATTTTCAGAACCTTGTCGCCGGGCGAATAAAGGTTCAGTACGGCCACATCGGGCTGCAGGCTGTTTATTACCTCCAACAGGTTCAGCGCCTGCAGTCTCAAGGTTGCCGCTTCATAGCCATGCTGCCGCAGGCTTTTTTCCAGCAGGCGTTCGTTGTCGAATTCCTCGATAATCAGGACTTTGGGCTTCGTCATAGCTATTCCAGCTCAATCTTGACAATAGAGCCGTCCGGCATGATCTCGGTAATGAAATTGCGCGGTTCGTCGAGATATCGCACCAGGCCCACCAGTGAAAGAGAGCAGCCGCCCAGCAGCAGGAAAAAGCCGGCGGGCGACAGGACGGTCAGCAGAATCAGAAAAATGATGGCGCCGGCATTGCCGTAGGCGCCGACGATGCCGGCCACTTCGCCGGTGATCGCCCGCCTGACCAGCGGCACGAAAGCAAAGATGGCGCCCTCGGCGGCCTGCATGAAAACCGCGCAGATCAAGGTTGCCAGCACGGCCGATGCGATCGACCATTGCGGCGTGATCAGAGCCATCAGCAAATAGCCGCCGGTCAACCCAACGCTGAATAGCGCCAGCGACAACTTGCGGCCGATCTGGTCGCTCAGCCAGCCGCCGGCCGGGCGGGCGATCACGTTGGTGATCACAAAGCTGGAAGCCAGCAAACCTGCATCCAGCATGGACAGATCCTGCGTGCCGTTGAACGTATTGAAAAAGAATATCGGCAGCATCGACAATACCGCCAGTTTGGAACCGAAGGTGATCAGGTAGGCAATGGCCAGAACGAAGACCTGCCGGTAGCGGTAATGATGGATACTCGGTATCGGCCGGCTCAGGCGCTCGGCGTTGGTTTGAACCAATTGCCAGGCGTGAACCAGAAAGACGGCCAGGATAAACAGATGCATCACTATGGCCCAGCCCGGCGACAGGATCGGGCTGGCCGGCGACGACAGCTTCCAGGTCAGCAATGATAAGGCGGCATACAAGGGCAGCAGGCTGAGAATGTACAGAAACAAATCCTCGATGCTGGTGACTTCCATAGTCGACGCGCGTTTGCTCTTCAATCCGGCCAGTTCGACGGGCAGGTTTTCGACGTTGCGGTAATAAACAATCGAATACGCCAGGGCGATCAGGCCGGTCAGCGCGATCGCGTAGCGCCAGCCTTTTTCCTCGCCAAAATAAAACGCCAGCCCAGGCAGCACGATGGCGGCGAAGGCCGAGCCGAAATTGCCCCAGCCCGCGTAAATGCCCTCGGCAGTGCCCATCTGGCTGGACGGAAACCAGTCGCCGATGATGCGCACGCCGACCACGAAACCCGCACCGATAAAGCCCAGCAAAAATCTCGCCCAGGCCAGTTCGGCGAAATTTTCCGCCAGCGCGAACATGAAGCACGGCACGCTGCACACCGCCAGCAACACACTGTAACTGATCCTGGCGCCGAAGTGGTCTACGACCATGCCGATGATGACCCGCGCGGGAATAGTCAGGGCCACGTTCAGCAATAGAATGATTTCCACCTCGCCGTCGCTGATGCCCAGTTCCCGCTGGATCAGCACCATCAGCGGCGCGTGGTTGAACCAGATGACAAAACTGATGAAAAAAGCCATCCAGCTCATATGCAGAATTTTGGTTTTGCCGCGCATGGGCAGCAGCTTGAATGATGCGATTGGCATGGTTTGGGTCCGGTTTCGTAATTGTCGGTATCTGCCCTGAGATAAAAATCGACGCGATTAAGGGCAGCTGGTTTCACGTCAAGCAGGTTACATGCCAGCTATGAATCCTCGCGGGAGCGAGGCCTGCATCGCGACTTGCGGCGGTCTTTAGTCGCGACGTAGGCTCGCTCCCACAATTTAAAACAAGCCAATTATTGATCGCCATCCCTGCCTCACGAGGCGAACCACGATGGTGCTTAATGCCGGCAAATTTGCATTATTTAGGTGCAATCAACGCCGCCGGCGTGCAGGGGGCATTCATTCAGCCGTCGAATTTACTGAAATTTGCTGTTTGGCATCGATATTGCTTCTGTCAGATTAGAAGTCTCCTTGAACGTTATTTTTGTGTTTTTGTTATGGACAAAGGCGTCCTGTTTGCATGATCCGTCATGTATAGCAGGTCGCCTTTTTTTTTTGGACCAAAAATGTTCAGGCAAGCCAGCGGGACTTGGCGCCCAAACCGGGCGGAAGACGCAACATAAGCTATAGAGGTGCACATGAACAACAAACAAACCCTGGTTGTCATCGGTAACGGCATGGTCGGGCAGTATTTCCTGGCCGAACTGGTCAGCAGCGCTGCGAAAGACCGCTACCGGATCGTGACTTTCTGCGAAGAACCCAGACCGGCTTACGATCGGGTGCATCTGTCGGACTATTTTGCCGGCAAGAGCGCCGAGGATCTGTCTTTGGTTGAGGACGGTTTCTTCCAGAATAACGCGATCACGCTTCATTTGAATGACAAAGTGGTCAGCATTGACCGGCAGCGCAAGCAGGTGCTTTCGGCCAACGGCGTGACAGTCGACTATGACAAACTGGTGCTGGCCACCGGCTCCTGTCCGTTCGTGCCGCCCGTGCCGGGGAATGGACGCGCCCAGTGCCTGGTGTATCGCACGATCGAGGACCTGGAAGCCATTACCGCCGCCGCCAAACAATCGAAAGTAGGCGCGGTGATCGGCGGCGGCCTGCTGGGGCTGGAAGCGGCGAAAGCCTTGCGGGATCTGGGGTTGGAAACCCATGTCGTCGAATTCGCGCCGCGGCTGATGGCCGTGCAGCTCGATGAAAACGGCGGGAGATTACTGAAACGCAAGATCGAGGACCTGGGCGTGACAGTCCATCTCAACAAGAATACGACGCTAATCAAGGACGGCGAGCAATGTCTGCACAAAATGCATTTCGCCGACGGCGAGAGCCTGGAAACCGACATCGTGCTGTTTTCCGCCGGCATACGGCCGCGCGACGGCATTGCCCGCGCCTGCGGCCTGGATGTGGGGGTGCGCGGCGGCATCGTCATCGATAACCATTGCCGGACGTCGGACGACGATATTTACGCGATCGGCGAGTGCGCGTCATGGAACGGCCAGATTTTCGGCCTCGTGGCGCCGGGCTACAGCATGGCGCGCAGCGTGGCCGCGCATTTGTCCGGCCGGGAACAGCCCTTCACCGGCGCAGACATGAGCACCAAACTGAAACTGATGGGCGTCGATGTCGCCAGCATCGGCGATGCGCATGCCCAGACTCCCGGCGCCTTGGTTTACACGTATCAGGACGGCCGCGCCGATATCTACAAGCGGCTGGTGGTCAGCGCCGACAGCAAACACTTGCTGGGCGCGGTGCTGGTCGGCGACGCCGACGGTTACAGCACCTTGCTGCAGTATTGCCTGAACGGCATCGAACTGCCGGAAAACCCGGACGCCTTGATTTTGCCGTCGCGCTCCGGGCAACCGGCGGGGCTGGGGCCGGATGCCTTGCCCGAGTCGGCGCAAATCTGCTCCTGCTATGCCGTTTCCAAAGGCGATGTCTGCAACGCCATTGCCGGCGGCTGCGCTACGGTGCCGGCCCTGAAGGCCGAAACCAAAGCCGGCACCGGCTGCGGCGGCTGCGGCGCGTTGTTGAAATCGGTGCTGGACTGCGAGCTGAAAAAGGCCGGTGTCGAAATCAATACCGACATCTGCGAGCACTTCCCGTACACCCGCCAGGACTTGTACAACCTGATCCGGGTCGGCCGGATCAAAACCTTCGCCGAGCTGCTGGACCAGCACGGCCGCGGCCTGGGCTGCGAAGTCTGCAAGCAGGCGGTCGGCTCGATTCTGGCTTCCTACTGGAATGAATATGTTCTGGAAAAGCCGCATATCGGTCTGCAGGATACCAATGACGCTTTTCTGGCCAATATACAGAAAGACGGCACTTACTCGATCGTGCCGCGCATCCCCGGCGGGGAGATCACGCCGGATGGCCTGATCATACTGGGGAAGGTGGCAAAGAAATACGGTTTGTACACCAAAATCACCGGCGGTCAGCGCGTCGATCTGTTCGGCGCCCGTGTCGAGCAACTGCCGGTGATCTGGAAAGAGCTGATCGATGCCGGCTTCGAGTCCGGCCATGCTTACGGCAAATCCCTGCGCACGGTTAAATCCTGCGTCGGCAGTACCTGGTGCCGTTACGGTGTCAATGACAGTGTCGGGCTGGCGATAGCCCTGGAAAACCGCTACAAGGGCCTGCGCGCACCGCACAAGATCAAGTTCGCGGTTTCCGGCTGCACCCGCGAGTGCGCCGAAGCCCAGAGCAAGGACATCGGCGTTATCGCCACCGAAGGCGGCTGGAGTCTGTATGTCTGCGGCAACGGCGGCATGAAGCCGCGCCATGCCGATCTGTTCGCCACTAATCTGAGTAAGGAAGATCTGATCAGGCTCATCGACCGTGTGCTGATTTTTTACGTGCGCACGGCCGATCGCCTGCAGCGCACGTCCGTGTGGCTGGAAAACCTGGAAGGCGGCCTGGATTACCTGAAATCTGTGGTCATCGACGACAAGCTGGGGCTGTGCGACGAACTGGAGCGGCAGATGCAGCACATTATCGGCAGCTATCAATGCGAATGGAAAACCACGCTGCAAGACGAAAACAGCCTGAAGCGCTTTCAGCACTTCATCAACAGCGATGAGGCCGATGACCATATCGTGCATGTCGAAGAGCGCGGCCAGAAGCGTCCGGCCCAACCGCATGAACGTCGTCATTTTCAACTGATCGAGGAGGTCGCATGAGCAATTGGATCGATGTGTGTACATTGGATGATCTGCAGCCGGACTCCGGCATCTGTGCGCTGGTGGCAGGCAGACAGGTCGCCTTGTTTTATCTGGCCAGAATTCAGGAAATCTATGCAGTCGCCAATTTTGATCCGATCGGCAAAGCCAACGTCCTGTCGCGCGGCATGATCGGCGATCTGGGCGGCGAGCCGATGCTGGCATCGCCGCTGTACAAACAGCACTACAGCCTGAAAACCGGCGCCTGTTTCGAAAATGACGCGATCAGAATCGCTACTTATCCGGTGCGGGTCATCGAAGACCGCGTGGCGGTAAAAATGGCGGACGAGTGAGTTATTAAACACAGATTGGGGACTCGACATGAAAAAACAACGCTTAGTGGTAATCGGCAACGGCATGGCCGGGATACGCACGGTGGAGGAATTGCTGTTGGCGGCGCCGGATCAGTACGACATTACTGTTTTCGGCGCCGAACCCTACGGCAATTACAACCGCGTCATGTTGTCGTCCGTGTTGAGCGGCGAGAAAACCCTGGAGGAGATCGTCACGCATGACCGCCAATGGTATGCCGACCGTGGCATCCGCCTGCATGCCGGCCCCGATAAGGCCGTGGTGCGGATCGAGCGCGGCCTGCGCAAAGTGTTGGCCCGGGACGGCACTGTGGCCGAGTATGACCGTCTGTTGATCGCCACCGGCTCGAAGCCGGTGGTGCCCGATATCCCCGGCGCCGACCTGAGCGGCGTGATCACTTTCAGGGATATCTTCGATGTCAACACCATGCTGGCATACAGCAAAAAGCATAAAAAGGCCGCGGTACTGGGCGGCGGGTTGCTGGGCCTGGAGGCTGCCAATGGGCTTGCGGTACAGGGCATGCAGGTGACGGTGATCCATAACAACGACGTGCTGCTCAACCGGCAAATGGATAGGCAGGCAGGCGATATGCTGCAAACGGCGCTGGAACGGCGGGGGCTGCAATTCAAAATGGCCGCCCAGGTCAGCGAGCTGGCCGGCGACGATACGGGCCATATTCAAGCCGTGCGTTTTACGGACGGCAGCGAACTGGCGTGCGATCTGTTCGTTCTGGCCATCGGCGTGCAGCCCAATATCGCTTTGGCCAGGCAGGCCGGGCTTTATTGCGAGCGCGGCATCGTTGTCAACGACACGCTGCAAACCTACGATCCCTGCATTTATGCGGTAGGCGAATGTATCCAGCACCGAGGCGACACATTCGGCTTGGTGGCGCCGCTGTTTGAGCAGGCCAAAGTCTGCGCCAACCATCTCAGCAGGCACGGCATGGCCGGATACGTCAATCTGCCGACCGCTACCCGGCTCAAGGTGACCGGCATCAACCTGTTCTCCGTAGGCGATATTCAGGGTGACGGGCAACAGTGCGAAACCATCCGTTTCAGCGATCCGTCTTCAGGCATTTACAAGAAACTGGTGATCCGGGACAACAAATTGCGCGGCGCAGTGCTGTATGAGGATACAATTGACGGCAGCTGGTACCAGGAACTGCTGGAGCAGGAGGCAGATATTTCAGGTATCAGAGAACAACTGATTTTTGGCAAAGGGCTTATGGCAACCTTATGACTGAATACGTGAAGACAACGTGCCCTTACTGCGGCGTCGGTTGCGGCATCGAGGCCGGCGTAGACGAGATCAAGCATCTGCTGAACATCCGGGGCGACAAAACGCATCCGGCCAATTTCGGCCGCCTGTGCTCGAAGGGGTCGGCCCTGGGCGATACGGTCGGGCTGAAAGGCCGTCTGCTGCATCCCGAAGTCTACGGCCAGCGCAGCAGTTGGCCGGATGCGCTGGATCGGGTCGCCGGATCGTTCCGCGACACCATCGCCCGATACGGCGCCGATGCCGTAGCCATCTACGCCTCGGGACAGCTATTGACCGAAGACTATTATGTCGCCAACAAACTGATGAAAGGCTTTATCGGCAGCGCCAATATCGACACCAACAGCCGCCTGTGTATGTCCTCGTCGGTGTCCGGGCATAAACGCGCGTTCGGCACCGATACCGTCCCCGGATGTTATGAGGATTTCGAGCTGGCCGAGATGATCGTGCTGGTCGGCTCCAATGCCGCTTGGTGCCATCCGGTGATTTTCCAGCGCATCCGGGCCGCCAAAACGGCCAATCCGCAGCTGAAGATCGTCGTCATCGATCCGCGCCGAACCGGCAGCTGCGATATTGCCGACCTGCATTTGCCGATCGCCGGCGGCAGCGATGCCATACTGTTCAATGGCTTGCTGCAGTATTTGCAGCAACGGCACGCCATTGATCGGCGCTATATCGAAGCGCATACCGAAGGTTTCGCGGCTGCCCTGAATGCGGCGGCGGCCAGCAGTCAATCGATAGAGCAGGTGGCCGAAGCCTGCCGTCTGCCTGCGGCAGACGTGCGGACTTTCTACCGCTGGTTTGCCGGGCATGACAAAGTGATGAGCCTCTACAGCCAGGGCGTCAATCAATCTTCATCCGGTACCGACAAGGTCAACAGCATCATCAACTGCCATCTGGCGACCGGCCGGATCGGCAAGCCAGGCATGGGCCCGTTTTCGCTGACCGGCCAGCCCAATGCCATGGGCGGGCGCGAAGTCGGCGGTTTGGCGAATCAGCTGGCTGCCCACATGGATTTTTCCAATCCGGCCGATATCGACAGGGTGGCACGGTTCTGGGGAAGCCCGACGATTGCCGGCAAGCCCGGCTTATCGGCAGTTGAACTATTCGATGCGATTTACGACGGCAAGGTCAAGGCCGTCTGGATCATGGGCACCAATCCTGTGGTCAGCCTGCCCAATGCCGACAAGGTCAGACAGGCGTTGCGGCAATGTCCGTTTGTGGTGGTTTCCGACTGCATTGCCGATACCGACACCGCCAAGCTGGCGCACGTTCTGCTGCCGGCGCAAGGCTGGAGCGAAAAAGACGGCACGGTCACCAATTCCGAGCGGCGCATTTCCCGGCAGCGGACCCTGTTTGCGCCGGCAGGCGATGCCCAGCCCGACTGGTGGATCATTACCCAGGTAGCGCGGCGCTTGGGTTTCGGGCAAGCCTTTCCCTATCAAAGTCCGGTCGAGATTTTCCGCGAGCATGCGGCATTGTCAGGCTTCGAAAACGACAGTCGGCACGGACTGCGCGATTTCGATATTTCCGCTTTAGCCGATATCAGCGCGGGCGAGTACGACAATCTGCAACCGACACAATGGCCGGTGAACCAGGCTAATCCTTACGGCCGGGCGAGAATGTTTGATGACAGCCGCTTTTTTAATGCAGCGGGCAAGGCGCAGTTTGTCGCCATCACACCCAGGCCGCCGGCCAATTCACCGAATAAAGATTACCCTTTAGTATTGAACACCGGCCGTCTGCGCGATCAATGGCATACCATGACCCGCACCGGGCTGGCCGCCAGACTGAATCAGCACAAACCGGAAGTCTTTGTCGACGTGCATCCGCTGGATGCCGCGCGTCATGGCCTGTTGCAGGACAGTCTGGCCTTGCTTGAGAGCGCCTGGGGTTCGATGATAGCCCGTGTCCAGGTTACATCCGATCAGCAGCCGGGCAGCCTGTTCGTGCCGATGCACTGGTCGGAACAGTTTGCCAGCCGCGGCCGCGTGGGGGCGCTGGTCAACCCGGCGATCGATCCTGTTTCCAGGCAACCGGAAAGCAAGCACACGCCGGTGCGTATTTCATCGTATCGGGCCGCCTGGCATGGCTTTATCCTGTCGCGGCGCGAACTGGCTTTCAACGATGTCGAGTACTGGGCGAAAAGCAAGGGCGAATCATTCTATCGTTACGAACTGGCCGGAAACACGCTGCCGCCAAGCTGGCCGGACTGGGCGAGAGCCAGGCTAGGGGGCAGCGGGCAAATTCCCGATTGGCAGGAATACCACGATTCCGGCCTGGGGCATTACCGGGCGGCGCGGATCATCGATGACAGCCTGGAAAGCGTGCTCGTCATCTCGCCCCATCACCATCTCCCCGAGCGCAACTGGCTGGCCAGCCTGTTCGATAAGGATTTTCTGGAACAATCGGACAGGAAAGCGCTGTTGACCGGCATGCCGCCCCAAGGCGTACCGGATTGCGGCAACATCGTTTGTGTCTGCTTCAATGTCGGCGAAAAAACCATCCGGTCTGCCATTCAAGAGCAGGGCCTGAAGACGGTCCGGGATATCGGCAACTGCTTGAAAGCGGGCACCAACTGCGGATCTTGTCTGCCCGAGATTAAAGCGCTCTTGTAGAAATCTCCCGTTTTTTGCCTGCTAGGGCCAAAATAAAATGGGGTTGAAGGCCAAAACGCGAAGAGCCAATAACTGTATAAGTATTTGCACGTATTCACAATTATTGGCTTGACGCTTATTCTTTTTTTGATCCGGATAAAGAAAAAGTAATAAGAAAGCGTTGCTTTTTTAACCGTCGATACAAAACGCGTGTAGGAGGAGGCGCCAGAGGAGAGAGGAACTCTGGCGGTTATGGTCTCGGCAGTTTTAATGTCGGTTTGAATTCTGCATGCTTATCCGGATCCTTATTTCTACAGTTCGTTGGATCATCTCTTTTATAACTGTATCTTGGGGGAAAAGACCTCTTTTCCCCCATTTTTCAGTATCGAAATTAGTGGGATTCACCTGTGTACTTAAGCTCTTTGACACTAAGGTTCCATGACGATATTTACCGAATCATCCGCTGCCTTCTTTCTGCCGGAATGCGCCTGCGCTTCATAAGCCTTTTTTTTCTGATCACGACCGCTTTCTGCATGCAAGCGAAGGCTGTCGAAGAGGGTGACGACTTATATAGTCAAATTCAATCACTGCAAGAACGCCTGAATATTCAAGTAACCGGATTGGAAAAAGTAGGCAACGAGCTGAAAGTCAGGGTGAGCGGCAGTTTGGAGCAGCAGCTCCAGCAGGCCCTGGCGGCCTACAATCATGTCATCAGCCGAAATGCCAAAGGCCAGATCGAGCAGGTCGTCATTATCAATAAAAAGCAGAAAACCGGCGCCGACCGCATCGTTTTGCCGACACGTTATCAAGACGGGCATTTTCTGGTATCCGTATCCATCTCGGGCAACGGCTCAGTATGGCAGACGCTAGACATGATGATCGATACCGGCGCCGATTTGATGGTATTGCCGCAGTCCATGATCAATGCGCTGGGCATGACTGACGAAAAATTAACCCGTCATGAAATGCAAACGGCGAACGGCAAAGTGAATGCCCAGGTGGGTACATTGCAGGAAGTCAGAATAGCGGGAGAAACCCTGGAAAATGTCGATGCGGCTTTTATCGACGACTCTCTTTTAGGGAATACTCGTTTGTTAGGAATGAGCGTTTTAGGGCGGTATAAGCTGGTCATTGATGATCAAACCAAATTGATTACCCTGTTTAAAAAATGAGGTGGTCAATTGTGTAACGGCATAGAATATTGGCGAGCCGACAGTTTCTAAACTGATCAGTAATAATTTATACGGCATTGTTTTTGCTTGTGGTTAATTATTTAGCGGGTAAAAGCCAGGAGCTGGAAGTGAAAAAAATAGTAGATGTGGTTCACGCGCAATTACCCCCTTCCTTGAATCAGGGAATTTTTATGCGCATAACCAATGAGTCTGAATTTGATGGCCAGGAAGCTGATGAATTGAAACAAAGCTTAGAAAGTTTGACTCGGGTGCTGGAGGGAAGCCAATTGGGTTTTTGGGATTGGAATATCGCCACTAACGAAGTCAAGCGCAATGCTATCTGGGCTGAAATGCTCGGATTCGAGTTTGATGATATAGAGTTTACTACGCAACAGTGGACGGACTTTGTTCATCCGGATGACAGGGGCCGGGCCTGGGCATCGATTAATGCTGTCCTTGAAGGGCGTGCGGCGGAGCACGAACTCATGTATCGCATGAAAACCAAGGCGGGAAGTTATAAATGGATTCTTGATCGCGCGCGCATTGTCCAGCGCGATGGAGACGGCAAACCATTGCGCATGAGCGGAACCCACACTGACGTAGACAAGCTCAAAAAAACTGAAGATGCGCTGCATGCAAGCGAGAGACGATTCCGGGGCATATTTGAAAATGCGGGCGTCGGCATCGCGCAGGTATCCCTGGATGGGACGTTCCAGTTTGTCAATGATACGTATTGCCGTATTACTGGCTATAGCCGGGAAGAATTATTAAACGTCAAAAAAAGCTTCCAGCAAATCACAGTTTCAGACGATTTGGAAACCGATTTGCTGTTGATGGATAGGCTGGTTAACGGTTTGGACAGCAGTTACAACCTTGAAAAACGTTATATCCGTAAAGACGGATCAATTGCCTGGGTGCACTTATCCGTATCCCTGTTAAAAGATGCTGATGAGCGGCCAATGGGCCTGATCAGCGCGGTACAGGACATTACAAGATTGAAAAAGCTTCAGGAAGAGCTCGAGCTCCAAGCGCGAATTGATTATTTAACAGGGGTTCCCAATCGCCGGTATTTCATGGAACTTGCTGAGCTTGAAATGGCAAGGATGCAGCGCTATGCCAATACGCTGGCGGTCATCATGGTTGACATTGATTTCTTCAAGAACGTCAATGACAAATATGGGCATAAAGCGGGCGATATTGTCTTGCAAGGAATAGCGCGCATCATGAAAGGAGAGCTTCGGGAAGTGGATGTGCTGGGCCGGATCGGCGGGGAAGAGTTTGCTATCTTGCTTACCCAGACAGACAGACAACGCGCAATCGAAGTCGCTGACCGTCTGCAAAAAAACGTCGCCCGCTCCGATATCGTTCTGGAGGACGGCTTGGTATTGCATACTACTATCTCAATCGGCATTGCTGTTTTCAGTAGAGAGCAGGATAGTATAGAGGCGCTGCTTAATAGAGCCGATAGAGGTCTTTATCTGGCAAAAGCGATGGGTCGCAATACATTCAAGATCTGTGATTGACAAACAGGGAAATAAATATTTCTGCTGATTTTTTCCATAGCTGGACGGGACAGGCTGTCCCGTTCGGAATGTTTGGCGATGATTAACTGCAGCCGCTTAGCGAGTCTCATAGAAACGTTGGGGCGGGGCTACAAGCGTCGCCCCGCTGCGCTGTTTTAGTATGACGTGTAGGGGCGAATTCACTTGTGCCCCTGGCGGGTATTCGCACTGCCAGCGCTGTCAATTAATGACAGGCATCGCGCAGCCCTTTCACTGAACGAACTGCTGTCTCAGTTGACAAAGAAGTTGTAAGTGGCGAATGCATCACCATCCGATGCAATCTTCTGAAACGAAAGGAGTACGCACATGAAACCGACACTAATGCTCAACTTGTTGCTGATTTTCGTTTTGACTCTGGCCGGCTGTGAATCCACCGGCGATAAGAAAACCGATATAACGGATGCGGTTCAGATCGACCGCGATGTGGATGCCGCCCTGGCAAGGCTCTACGAAACCACGCCTTCTGCCAAACTGCTGGCGTCCAAGGCGAAGGGAATCCTGGTGTTTCCTAATATCGTCAAGGCCGGCTTCATCGGCGGCGCTCAGTACGGGAAAGGCGCTTTGCGCAAGAGAGGCCGGACGGCGGGTTATTACAATATCGTGGCCGGCTCATTCGGCCTTCAGGCCGGGGTGCAGTCGTTCGACTATGCTTTGTTCTTCATGAACGATGAAGCGCTTGCCTATCTCGACCGTAGCGAGGGATTTGAACTCGGCATAGGTCCGACAGTGGCTGTCCTGGACGCAGGCGCGGCGGGAAATCTGAGCACCACGACTCTCAAGGATGATGTCTATGCATTCATATTCGGGCAGAGAGGGTTGATGGCAGGCATTAATCTGGAAGGGTCAAAGATCACCAGGGTCAATCCGTAACCGGTGATGACAGATGATAACGCGATAGGATGCGATTCCTGTTGTAACGGCATCCTGCCGCGCCGGTTTTATAGACTTGATTTGCACATCCTGCTTTTCTTTCATCGATAGAAGCTGGGAACGAGGCAATCTGAAGCAAAAGAGAAGAAACTGTATTAAAACCTGTGGGGGCGACTTCAGTCGCCCATTCAGATAAAAGGCGACTACCAACAGTAGGCGCTTTAGGCGAAGCCGCCCCCACAGGCATGTTTGCGCAAGTCCTGATAGATTTAATAATGCGGCGGTTGTTGTTGTAGGGCATCCCTTTGTCCTTGTTGATAGGCCCTTTGTTCTGATTCTTTGTGTTTGCCATACAAATAACCGCCCGCGGTGCCGGCAGCAGCGCCAATGGCAGCGCCCAGGCCGGCATTGCCTGCCATCGCACCGATGGCGGCGCCGGCGGCAGAACCGCCTAATCCGCCGGTTAAAGAGCGTTGCTGAGTATCCGACATGCCGGTGCAACTTGCCAAGTTGATAGCGGCTAATATCGCTATGACTAAAATTAACAATCTTTTCATGTCGTATCCCCTTTAGTAAGCTTTTTTACATGGCCATTTTTCGGTTAGAAATCTGAATTCCGTTTCGACCGGCATTTCGCTCATGTATTCGGGGTGCTGCTGAGCCCATGAGACAAACATGTCGATTACCTCATTGCGCGAGGGCTTAGGCTCCGGCGCACAGAGCATCTTCAGTTCCCGTTTATCTGCCGTTGAGGCCTGATAATAATGAAAAGCGCCGACCAGATAACCGTGGCAAAAATGGATGGCGTCCCGATAATGGGGGTCTTGCGGCGAAGCCGTACAGAGATTGATCAAATTTTGTGTCTTCTTGGCTACGAAATCATCCTCGGTAACGCCGGCATTTGCCGCGCCAATGGTAAATACAGCAAGCAACAAGAGGGGAATTGGATGTTTGAGTTGCATATGTCATTCCTCGTTTTTTATTCTGTTAGCGGGAAATAAATTCTCTACAACAGGGAGAAGCGCCTTATGAATAGGGTGCCATATTGATATGGAGAAGCGTCTCGTTCCTTTTCGTAACGTATGTTTACGCCATTTCTCTCCCCTCTCATACTGTCCATAGCAAACGTCTGTCTTATGCAATATATTGGATAAGATTGTGAATATATTGTTCCAAGGGCACTGGATCTGACATGGAATTCGCAGGAACCGGTTCACTTGGATCGCGCAGAGTCCGGGGGTGGGCAGCACCGTTGCAAATGTTGGGATCTTGTATGGCGCAGTGGGAATGGGCCGTTACCGAATCCCGCTTGGACAGTCAATCGACGATACCATCGGCACGGCGCTCGGTTACCAGAGGTTTCTCGGGCATCGACAGTCAGCTTATCTTTGAAGTCGGCGCCCACACGAGCGCCAAAAGCGAGAAAGAGAAAGGCGCGGTAGGTATTGGCACACGCTATCAGCGCACTATCGGCAGGCACCATGTACTGTGTCTGGATTCCTTTGTGGCCGGGCGGGAAAGGGAGGCGGTTTTTTATGGCTTGCGTACAGAGCAGATGGTTAAATTCTGAGGAGATTGATGATGAGAGAATTTGCAAAAGTGTGAATTTGCAAAAGTTTGGACTTGATCAGATAACTTGCAAAGTTAGTCCTTGATTAAATTAGAAATTGAATGGTGAAAATCGACCCGTTGTGGTCTATCGCTCCATATGATTCAATGGCAGCAATTTGATCATTACCGGTCATTATTACTTATCATCAATGATATATGGAAAGGAAAAATCATATGCTGATCAAGAAATTATCGTGTAGAAGAGCATTTTCCGATAGATGTACGGTTAACTATTTAATACCTTATTAGGCAACAAATATGAACATTTACGCGTTTGCGGTCGGTGTCGTCATAGCAGTTTTTGTTGTGTTACGGTTTAGAGCAAGAAGATTGGAAAATACGAGTTGGGCGTATCCTATTTTTCTCGCCACCTTCCCAGTTTATTACTGGGTCTTTGCCGTGTATGCTTCCGATTACACGGCATTACTCAATGAGCTTTTGGTAGGTGTGGCCTTTATAGCCATTGCCTATGTTGCCTACAAATTCAAGTCATTTATCGCTTTGCAGCTGCTGGCCATCGGCTATGTCGCACATGCCGCTTATGATTTCTATCACAATGCGTTCTTTTTCAACGCCGGTGTTCCCACGTGGTGGCCAGAATTTTGTGGGTCAGTTGATGTTCTTATTGGGGGCTATGTTGCATATTTGTCATTTTCATTGCGCAGGCAGCAGCTATTGCCTAACAAATAAGCAGACTACATTAGGAGCATTATGAAAGGGTATCTGATACTGGATTTATCAATTACAGATTTTGACGGGTTCAAAGAATATATTGAAAAAATTCCAGGTTTTATTGAGAAGCATGGCGGTCGTTATGTTGTGCAGGGAGTTGTACCAGAAGTAATGGAAGGTGATTGGAAACCTGAGAGGATGGTGGTTCTTGAGTTCCCTACGCCGATAAAAGCCAAGGAATTTCTTCAGGACCCAGAGGCGCGGTTGCTGTTTGCAATTCGCCATAAAACAACAAACAGTAAGCTCATTTTAGTTGAAGGTTGCGCTTAATCGTGTCGACCATAATGCATAACCATGCGCTGCACCGGACAAGCCGGTGAGCGCGACGTTATGCTTCATAAACAAAAAAACAGGAGAACCACAGTGTCTTGGGCAACTCACATTAGCATGAACTCCCGATTCCAATGAACGCTCAGCAACGAGTAAAAAGCTGGCTTTTGCCGATAGGAGTGCAGCGTTTTGTTACCACCTGCTTATTAAACCTTGCTTCTATGGAAGGATTGCAATTTATTTCAGAAATGGTGGAACGTTTTGAGGCAGTCGATTCAGATCTGGAAAATGATGCTTGCCCTTTTAATCCTTACCAAAAAGTGCTAATAAATCCCGAACAGCTTGATCAATTAATTAAGGATATTGATCGGTTGTTTTTATGGTGTAACGATAATATCTCTGAAACTACCCAGGTTTTTAGAGATGAAGGTTATGCCGAAGAGCTAATAAGGAAAGATATGGCGCAAGCCGCTGATTTCACTAATTATCACTACGAGAGCGATGCATCATGCGGACCTGATTTCCTGTTTAGCGCACTTAAAGCAATGCAAGATATCTTCAGATTCGCCAAAGACAATAACATGCCTGTTACCTATGAGAACTTGGCGGAATGTTAAATGTCGTAGAGTTGCCCTTTCGCATAACCCGGCGCTCAAGCCGACCCGCTTCCGCTACGCTCCATCGGTCGGCTTAGCTTTTCGTTAGCACTAAAGATCAACCAAGCACATAGAATTAAAATGGCAAAACTAGGAACAGAGAAACGACCAATAATCGTTCGTGTACATTCTGAAGAAAAAGCAAGATATGTTGCTGAAACATGTGCGGAACATGGGTGGCACTATATCATTGGGTTTGAATCAGATAAACCTGAAGACATATCGGATTTGGAGAAAAAGTTGAATCCTACTTCGCCTTCAGTATCCGAAAAGGTTGGAAGAAATGAGTCTTGTCCCTGTGGTAGTGGAAAGAAATATAAGAAATGCTGTGGTGGTTCCGGTGCGTTGTTGGCCTGAGTTTTGTGCTAACCAGCGGGTCAACTTGACCGGCAAAAGCTACGCTCCTATCGTCGCTACGCTTTCGCCGTCAAGTTACCCTTATCGTTAGGCTGCATTGCTGATAGGTTGCGGCAATGAAAAGCAGCTAAATGCAACAACCTAATTACTGAAAGAGGGGTTACACAATGAAGTCTACTATCTGTACTACGCTCGTCAGTGTATGTTTTCTACTTCGGAGAGTCGGGGGTGAGTTGTGGCCGGAATGTTTTCCGGAAACAGACCCGAGCAAAACCTACACGGGTCCCGATTTCAAAAGCATGTCGTCGCCGCGACCGCTATTTTGCGACCGCGCGTGGCAGAACTCCACGCATCGCTCATCCCCTCAGCAAAAGGGAGTATGCGCGATGCGCCTCAAGACCATATTCGCACTCACGGCTGTGCTTGCCCTGCCGACCACTTTGTCGGCGGCCGGACTCGACAATTTCTATGGCGTGAACATGGCGGCCTGCGTTCCGACGGGCCAGACGTCCGCCCGCTCGGTCCTGTTCAATTCGGCCGGCGACGCGTCGTTCCGCGACGGGGGGTTCGGCGAGATCATCCTGACCTGCGCCATCCCGAACACGCTCAGCCGGATCACCAAGATGACGGTCAGGTACAAGGATGACGGGGTCCCCGGTGCGGGTTCGCAAGTCGTGACCGCGCTGAGGCAAAAGAGATATGTTTTCAACGGGATTAGTGAGGGCGTGGACTCCGCTCCCTCGACGATTGCCGAGGCAGATAGCAATGCTTTCGTCCCTCCAGTCATCTCTCCGCAGGGGTACAGGGACCACCAAAAGAATGTTCTCCCGACCAACGGGACGCTGACCTTCGATCACCGCCGGTTCTTCTATTACCTACAGGTCAACATGCGCCGGCCGGCCGGCACCACCGGCCCAGTCACCGTGGCGTACGTCACGCTGTTCTAGACGCGGTTGCCGACGCGGAGTGAATGAGCAGCCGCACCTGCATGCCCAGGCATGCAGGTGCGGCTGCTCCCGCTCGGTAGCGCTGTCCAATTGACTTCTGGCCTCCGCTGCCGCCTTCTTGCCTGCCAAAGGCGAAAGGGGACAACTCATGCCGCAATTCATCGTCAACCCGAACCGCTTCGATCCCTACAAGAACTTCAAGTTCTGGGTGAAATGGGATGGCCACGAAGTCGCCGGCGTGTCGATGGTCAGCGCATTGAAACGCACCAACGAGGTGGTCGAACACCGCGAGAGGAATTAAAGGGGCCAGGGTCGAATTAAATGCAAATTAGGTGATCCAGATGACCGTCAATGGTTTTATATTGGACGTATACTACAAGGATGCGTCAGGAAATGACCATACCTTTTTGCTCGATGTGAATTGTAAGTCGATGATGTGGACTCTTTTCGACGTTAGGTTGAACCTCGAACTTGGGGGAAACACGGTCCTCCAGGGATTAACGTTCCCTCGTCACTTGGGGCGATCACCGGAACGGCTTTCTGGCTCAACGGGCAGAACACAATCTGCTTCGCCTTAAGGGATTTTTTGAGTATACCTTTCTATTCGTCCAAGTACCAACAAGGCCACAGCGGAACAGGCATTTTCGTGAATGCACCTCCGGCATACACGCTCAGCAGTAATAATCTGCTATGGGTAGTCGGTACAGCCTAGTTCTATGGGTTGAAACACCTCAAACTCGCGTGGAACAAGAGAAGATAGTCGGGCTTCCGGCCCGCGCCCGGTTAGCGTTGACGTTGAATGGCTGCTTTCTGGCTTTTGCCTACCATTCCCTTGAAATTTTTGATCGTCTCTTTTTGGCACATTAGAGTCAATCACGATTACCAAAACCAACCCATTCATACCTTTTACTTCTGCCTCGCTTTCGTATATAGAAAAAACCAGGCTACAACGAATGCGATAATTATCAATACAATTAAAACAGGATCTACGATATAGGTTAGTAGATAAAAGGCAACAATTAACAGAAGAACATATCCTAAAATTTGGCCCATTTGAACCTCAAAAGTTGGATAGAAATCACTAATCTAACCTTGGTTACGGTTCAAAAATACAACATTTCAACTGAGATACAATTCGACTAAATACTTATAGACTCTGTTGCCTTAAATTCATTTTTTAACTGGGCTTTTCTATACATACCATTACTGAAAACCCAGAGCCTGAGCGGTTAATGGTAAATCCAACGCCAAACTACGCTGTATTTTTATCAGGCATGCAATTGTGAAAAACCGAGCTTGCAGTCCGCTTCTGGCTGAACTACATCAGTCAATCGATAGACAAAAACCGATCCTCTACTGCCATCGCGTTACCCTGGTTGAATCGCGGCAGTTAAACCAGGACAGCCCCGCACGTTCCGGCTTGTTTCAGGCCGGAACGTTCAGTTGCCAAAGAGTTTATCGATAGGCAAAAAATTAAGCGGGCCCTTGTAGCTGAACGGTGCAGCTAGTTGGAGCCGTCGATTTTTGTCTTATTTTTGGCAAGCAGGTTGGGCGGCGGTCCGATGGGATCGAAATTCTTGAGTAAAGGCACATCGTCTTTGTTGACCCACATGACATCCATATCATAAGAACCCTGCGGCCCCCAGCCGCCGAAAAATTTCTTGCCATCGGGCGTGAAGGACCAGCACATGTCTTCGCCAGCCGTATTGATGGTGTCGCCCAGGTTCAAAGGCTCCTGCCACTCGCCCTTGGGATTCTGATAGGAAATCCATTCATCATGTCCGCCCCGCGAGCCGTGATCCGGGCGCATGCTGGTAATGATGATGCTCTTGCCGTCCTTCGACAGTCCCGTCCAGTGCAGATGATCCCGGTAAGGGGAGTTGATTCTGGGCCCCAGGCTCTGAGGTTTCTGCCAAACGCCATTTTTCTTTTCGACTTTCCAGATGTCGCTGTCCTGGGTGACGCCCGGTTGCTGGTAGCTGAAGTAAATCAGGCTGTCCGAAGCGATGATCGGACAATGTTCCTCGCCAGTCGGCGTATTGAGGTGCGGCAGTTCCGGCACGTCGTTCCAGTTTCGGGCCGGCTGCCAGACACCGTCAACTTTTTGCGTCACGTAAAGTTCGCCGGTAGACAGATTACCCGGTTCGTAGCGCGTAAAATAAATGGCGTTACCGTCATCCGAGAGGCTCGGTTCAAGCTCCCAGGCAGCTGTATTGATGTTCGGCCCCACCGTTGGGTCAATGCCGGGCCCCAGATGAATGGGGGTTTGCCAGACGCCATTTACGTTGTGCGACATCCAGATGTCGAAACTGTAGGGATTCCCTTTTGACTCGATGACGCCTGGTCGGGTTGAGACGAAAATGACCGTTTTGCCGTCGGCGCTATAGGTCAGCTCAAATTCCGAGGCCGATGAGTTTATCGGCTCACCCAGGCTTTTCGCTAGAGACGGCGCTTTCGCGTTTTCACTGGCCGGCATATCCATGCCCGGCATCGCGTACGGCGCGTTCTGGGCCAAAAGGAGTGTCAACGCCCCTAAACAGTAATTAGGGCTAAAGGATTTTGTTTTCATACACTGCACGTAGTTATTAGGGTTGGATCAATCGAATCAGAATGTTTTTTCGATCGGCTAACATCGATATATTCAGGCCTTGCGCTTTTCTGTCTCAAACAGTATCGCCTGCATCGGGTAGCGCATCGGGCTTGAGCCGAACTCTTTTTTAAAGGCGTCAGCCATCTCCTTCACAATCTCCTCAGGGTCGACGCCGCCACGGTCCCTGATTTCAAAGATCACCGGCGTGTATACCAGGGCCCGCGCGAAAGCCGTCACATCGAGAATATCGTATTCGTGGCGTTGAACGGAAATGACTACAGGATCAAAGCCGATGTGAATCAACTGTTCCTTGAGCGGATCGATTTGGTGGCAGGAAACCGGATCGAATAGAAACCGGGGGGTGTCCGACGGAAAGTATTGCTTGAGGACTTCGAAGCTCAAGCTGGCGAAGGGATTGTAGCGTTCGGAGTCCCAGACGCGGAACAGGTAGCGGCCGTTGGGCTTCAAGGTCCGGTAAACCTCGCGAAAGCCTTTTTCCCGGTCAAAGAACATAATCCCGAATTGGCAGACTACGGCATCGAAGGCTTCGTCATCGAATGGCAGCGCGGTAGCGTCGGCGTTCTGGAAAATGACTTGTTCATCGGGAAGAAACTTTGAGCGAGCCATATCCATCATGGAATCGCTGATGTCGATCGCGGTCAGGCGGGCCTGTTTAGAAAGCAGATTACGCAGATGCCGGGTCACGATGCCGGTGCCGGCGGCAATTTCCAGCACATCCATCGGCGATTGTTCGGCGACGCGTCTTGCGGTATCGGCACCATAATGCTCGAATAGTACCGGCCCAAGATCACGGTCATACGGAATAACGACATCATCAACATAGCCCGCCATAGTAATTTTCCTCGATTAAATCTGAACACAAACGCGGCCTTCAGGCGCAACAAGTGGTTGAAAGCAGCCCGGAATGCGGTGGCATTTCCCGGTTTCTTCCAATCCATAAAACATTGTAGCGCATGTGGTTAATGATTAAAATGCATAACTAATATTGAATTTAGCATAAGGTTCTTGCAAATATGCATGATTTAAATTGGGACGATCTGCGTTACTTCATCGAAGTCATCCGCTCAGGAAACGTCACGGAAGCTGGCTCGCGGCTCGGCGTTAATCAATCGACAGTGAGCCGTCGGATTGCTCACCTGGAAAGCCAATTGGGTAGAGCTCTGTTCGACCGCACCGCAAAAGGCTGGGTAATTACGCCTGCTGGGGAAAAGATCGTCATGCTTGCCGAAGAGATGGCGCACAAAGCCAATGCCATCCATCGAAAAATCGAGAGTGACTCCGAGGACGTTTCAGGGCTAATCAAAGTCACGGTTTCCGATGTTTGCTCCAAGCGTTTTGTGATGCCGGTAATCCGCGATTTCAAACGAGACCATCCCGATGTCGATTTTGAGTTGATCGCTGCCGAAGAAGTCTTGAATCTGGCCGGCCGGGAGGCCGACATTGCGATTCAAGCCATTATCGAGCCGCCGCCGAATGTGGTGGGCAACCGTATCTGCAGGCTCGCGTATCATGTCTATGGCCACCCGGAATTATTGAAAAACCTTTCGCCGGAAACGCCGCCCTGCATCACCTGGATGGGCGACGGGGTCACCATGCCTTACTGGATCAAAAAAAACTTTCCCAAACTCAAGCGGGCATATCGGACGAATTCCAGCGTGGCGATGTTTGAAATGTGCAGGGAAGGCCTGGGATTGGCTTTGCTGCCCTGTCCCTTGGCTGATGAGGCGGATGAGTTAGTGCGAGTGCCTGTAGACCATGTCGAATCCGGGTATGACGTCTGGGTTCTCAGCCATGTCGATCTACGCACAACGGCAAGAGTTCGTATCTTTCGAGACCGCATGGTCGAATTTCTGATTAAAGAAATCGACTTGCTGGAAGGCCGAAAGCCAAGGAAAAATGAGTTACGCTGAAATTCAGCTTTAAGCTGATCTTCGGGCATTTTTCAATAGATGATGCGATCCTGTTAATGCCCCTGTCTCGGGGAAGCGTTTCGTGGCGAATATCCCAAAGGGTGCAAAGGGCTACCGTTGAATTCAAACAACCGTCGCGCTGGCGGTTGTTTGAATTGAAATCGATAAATGGATGGAAATTAATGCGCTAGCGGATTGCCGGGACTATCTTCATGGCGAGTTGGCAGCCTGGACAACCGGCCAGATGGGGTGAAAACCGCAATGCCCATCAATGGCAATGCCTCAAGACTCCGCAGAGCCTTTCAAAAGACTTGAGCATTTTGTTTTTCAGCAATTTCCGGCCTATCAAATGCCTGACATCGGTTGCGACTCCTGACAACTGATCGGCGTAACTGCGCACTTGCTGAAAGACCACCGTGCCGTCGCGATACGCAAGGCATCCGGTTACCCACTGGCTAGCATTATATGAATGGGATGCATAGAATTCCCGGGTCAGCACTAATTCCCCGCCGTTCCAATCATGATTGACGTGGTGCCTGAGAATGAAGGCCGGCCGGTTTTGCACATTTTTTTCGACCCATTGAAATACCTCATTCGTTCTGGGCGGCAAGGCTGCCGGATAGTTTATCCAGGCTTTGTGCAAGGCCGGAACGAAGCGCGCCAGGATGACGCTTGCGTTTGCGGCCTGGTTCAGTTCAACGGAAGGTTTAACGCTCAGATTGTTGTCACGCGCATAAGGCGCTATGGCATAGGTTCCATCGCGCCGATAGGCTTCAAACCGATCGAAAAGCATCGTGCGGTAGCGTTGCCCGATTGCGTCCCGGATAGCTTCATCAGGGGTGCCATTGGCTGTCCGTTTGAGCGTTTTAAAGTTCTCGATTTCATCGCTGGAGAGATTGAATTGGTCGCCCGGTTCGGCATCCAATAACGCTTCGATTTCTTCGCTGGGTAAAACCACAGGCGGCAAGGCATCCGCTTTGCCATGCGTCATCAATATCCCGTGCGCAGTGACATCGACGTCGAGCAAATCCGGGTCATCCGTCCGCAACTGTCCGGCCACTTTAGCCAAAGGAACCGGCAGATACCAGGCGATGCCGGCAGCGATCTCGTCGGAACGGCCTTCGCTCAAGTCATAAACGATTGGCTGCCTTTGTGCAAGTTCGTTAATTTGAGCCTTATTCATTCCCAGCACGCTCAAGATCTCCTCGATTGCGGGCTGTTCAGCAAAGGCGGGAGTTCCGTTCACAACAAAACTGACGCCTAACAGCCATGCGATGATGGCGGCATGCTTCACTATTCCTGGCATTGTGCGCTTCCTGTCGGTAAACGATGTGATGAGTAAAATAAACCAGTTGTAGGGTCGAATTCATTCGACCCAGGATAAACGTCCGTTGCCGGTCTCTGTTGTGCGAATGAATTCGCACCTACACGGGGCAGAGATCGATGCGTAACTATAAGCGCTCACAGGCAGGAAACACAATCGGATTAAATAGCCATTTCAGCTGCCGGTATCCAGCTTGAGAGCCTCAGCCAGAGCGATCCAGTCTTCAGGGCTGAGCAAGGCGTTGATGTTTTTATCCAGTAGAATCAGAGTATCGTCATCAAAGTTGGCTTTGGCCAATTTTTTATTTCCGATCAATTTGCGCATCGAGTAAAGCAGCGCTTCATTGCCAGGCGTATCAAGGCCCAAGCCGGCTTCAACGAATCTCTGGGCCAAATAATCCACTGAACTGTTCGACCCCGGCCAGATCTCTTCATCCCGTCCTTCCAGCAGATGGACCAAACCATCAGGCTGGCGGCTGTTCAGAAGCCCCATCGCCACAGTGTTTAAAAAGCGGACCAATGCCGTGCCCTGGCTGGCCAGCATGGGATCTTTTATCACATGCCGGGCGTAGGCCAGAATTTCAAAGGTATGGGCTATCAATTCCTCCCGAATGGATAAGCGGGCATCCTGATGCAAGACTTCATGCCCCAGCAATATGCCCAACAGACGAATATCTTCATGTTGGTAGTTTTCGTTGATAATGATTTTGAAGTGTCCGGTTCCATCGTCAATGACATGCGCAGCCACGCTGTCGCCCGTTGGCAGATGTCCGAAGGCAACGCTGGAATAGACAGCGCTTTTGATTGCGTCAACAGTTCCTCCTAATGTGCTGTCTATGGTCGTTGCCAGGGCCGCCCGCAACCGAAGATCCTGGGTTTTTGCCTGAATTGCAGGGTTATCCATGACTTTCAGCCCGGCTTGCCCGGATAGCTGGCTGACTTGCATCCGCAACTGTTGCTCCGTAATTGGCGGAATAGGGGGAGCGGCGGGATTTAAAGGCCGATTCGAAGGGTAGACTTTGGACAGGAACATGGACTCGTCGGTCGGCGGAAAAGCGGGACCTTTCAGAAGTTCTTCTACGCTGGCCGGCTTGTTGTCTTTGAGCCAGGCGTCATAGTCGGCCCTGTATTTACTTGCTCCCCATATGATCGAATCACTGGCGTATAGCGACAGGCTCGCCGCAGCGATCAGCATTGCTATGGCTGTGTGCTTGGTCTTTATGCTGCAAACTTCGCGGTAGGATTTGTTCATGGCGTGAGATCCATCCTGTTGCCTATTGCCGAAATGGTTAATCCGAAGCAGTGCTTCGGCAAAAGATACAAGAAAAACCCAGCCAAAAAACTTAGGTCGAATACCTACTGTATTACTCAGGAACATGCGGTCCCTGAAAATGATAATCGGACAACTGAGGCGCATTTCCGGCATTTTTTCAAACTGTGGCGCGGCGCTAGCCTTGTCTGGCTTTTTCGCCGAGAAGAAATATACGGATGATTTCCTCTCGGCCGATCACGCGCACCAGTTCCCGCAGGGAGCAATAAAGAAAGAACACGACCGCCAGCCACATCTGGATTATCCAGAAATGGGGCCATATGACTTCCGCCACTAGGTGCCGGTGAGCTTCCATGATCGCTCCATACTTTCGCAGCAGCGGAAAGAGATGTTCGATATAACGTACAACAAATGTGGCGAGAAAATAAACGCTGCTTTTCCAGGCAATGTTATAGAGCAAGGGTTTACCGGGAAATTTATTCATAAAAGGCAGGCTGTCAGCGATCAGGACAACCTTCCCGACCAGCAGAGCGCCGATTGCCGCTCCGCCAAATCCGCTCAGAGGAATCCCGTATTGGCGTTGAATCAGACGCTGGGTGATGGCAAGCAGCAGGAAGGCGAAGAAAAAAAAGATCACTGGCGGCAAGACGAGCAGGAACTCGTGCTTTATTTTTTCTAATAGTTTCATTTGAGCAACCCTTTCATTTATTGTCATGTCCGTATTAAGACGGTCAATCCTGGAATTCGTTTAAGCGACATGTGAATAAGGCAAACCTTGAGCCGGAGCGAGATAGGGACTTGCACACTGCGGCGTTCCATCCTGACTTTGCACAACTCGTCAAGGCGGAACCCATCACATCGGAACGACGGGCGCGGCAGGGTGTCAATGTTCAAAAGGAGGAAAATAGAGCAAGAAGGCCATGATCGATTGTAAGAGCGTGTAAGAAGACAGTGAGCTAGCGAAATTTCAACATGTCATTGAAGGAGGCGGTTCATGAAGACGACACGATATCCGGGCATAGGCGCCGTATTGTGCGTGACATTCTTGGCAATATTGGCGGGCTGTGCGGAAGAGAAGGCGGCGACGCGTCCTGAACGGTCGGCAGTCAAGTTATTGGTGGAGGAGCAAGCCGCAGAAGAGCCGGCGGACGCGGACGCTATCCTCATGCGCATGGCCGAGTTTCTGGCCAAGGCGCCGCGCTACAGCGTGAACATTCAGGAAAATTACGACACGGTTCAGCCATCCGGCCAGAAAATCGAATTCGGCGAAACGCGGCAGGTCACCGTGAGCCGGCCCGACGGACTGCGCGTTGAAGCGGCGCATAGCGATGGCGAGAAGCACGTCGTCCTGTACGACGGCAAGGATATCACGGTCTTCAACCCGTCCCGGAACGTCTATGCGCAAGTCTACAAGCCCGGCGGTATCGATGCGGCGGTTACCTATTTTATCAAGGATCTCAACATGAGATTGCCGCTGGCCGTGCTCCTGGTCAGCCGGTCTCCGGACGAACTCAAGCGTCGGACCCAGTCGCTCGACTATGTAGAGAGAACTGAAATCTATGGCGTGCCTGCGCATCATCTGGCAGGGCGCACCGAGACGGTAGATTATCAGGTCTGGATCAAAGAAGGCGCCCAGCCGCTGCCGCTCCGCATAGTATTGACTTACAAGAACGCCGAGGGGCAACCCCAGTTCCGGGCACATTTTTCCGATTGGAATCTCTCGCCCGAAGTCCGGGATTCCCTGTTTGCATTCACTCCGCCTGAGGGAGCGAGGAAAATTTCCTTTCTTGCACAGCTGCCACAGGTCGCGCTTCAGAGGGGAGCGGCCCCGGAACAAACCGGAGGACAGAAATGAATATCAGACCTTCAATATGCGTTTCAGTTGTTATGGTCACAATCGTTTTACTGATAGGGTCCGTGGATGAGGCTGTCGCCCGCGGTCGCGGAGGCGGCGGAGGCTTCCGTGGCGGCGGGGCTGGAGGGGGCGGTTTCTCACGAAGCGGGGCTGCGGCTAGCGGCAGCTTTGCCTCCCGCTCCTCAAGCTTTCAGGGAGGTAGGGCAGACGCTGCATCCCGGCAGGCTTACGCCGGCTCAGCGCAGCAGAGGCGTCAACAATTACAGCAGAGCCCTCCGCAATACGACAGGCAGCAGTTGCAGCAGAGTCGGCAACAATACGGACAACAAACGCAGCAAAATCGGCAACAATACGGCCAACAAGCGCAACAGAGCCGCCAGCAATATGGACAGCAATCACAGCAGAGCCGGCAAACACAGCAGCAACAAGCGCAGCAAAGACGACAACAAGCCGCGCAGTCTTATCCTCGCGGTTACTATCCACCCTCAGGCTATTATCCGCCGTCAGGCTATTACTATGACCATGACAACTGGGACGACGGCGAAGTCGCGGCCGTGGCGGTCGGTGCGGCGGCGCTGGGTGCTGTCGGCGGCTATGCGGCGGGCGAGTCATCGGAGAACACTGGCGAATCGTCCACGACAGTGGTCCAGACCGCGCCTCCGCCTTCAGGCTATGCGAGCCTGCCTTGCGCGGCTACCACCAAGGTTATTGCCGGCGTGACGTATTATCAGTGCGGCTCCACTTGGTATACCCAGGCTTACAGCAACAGCGGCGTCATTTATGTGCCCGTGCCAGAGCCGCGCTAGATAACCAGTGCAGGACGTAATTACCCTCTACAGAAGCAAATTGAAATTTATAACCCTATGATCGGGCCGGGGCAATGTCCCTAGCCCTTTTTCAATTCATTGCATTGAATCTGTCACTGGAGGATTGTCATGAGACGGCTTAACCTTACTGTGTCAAGTTTATTTGCCCTGACCATTCTGGTCGGATGCGCATCCGGTACCCAGATTGCTGCACGCCAACCGTTCATGGGCGAAAAGATTGACCGGCCCGACCGCATCATTGTTCATGACTTTGCCGCAACGCCGGGCGATGTTTCATCCGACTTCGCTCTCGCTGGCCGATTTGCCGGATATCCGGCGCTGCAAACGCCGGAGCAGATCGAGACCGGCCGCACATTGGGCGCTGAAGTCGCGCAGAATCTGGTTGCCGAGATTCAGGACATGGGCCTGTCGGCCGTGTACGCCGCCGGCCAACCCGCACCGCAGATAGGAGACCTGGTCATCAGAGGCTATTTTGTCTCTATTGATCAGAACTGCCTCGGCGAGCGTATGCTGATCGGATTAAGCTCCAGGACTGCCGACCTGAGAACATTGGTCGAGGGACACCTGGAGATGGATCAGGGTTTGTTCAGATTTGGAACGGGGCAGCTTGAGCCCGTGGGCAGCAAATCGCCGGGCATGCCGATGGGTTTTATAAGCCTTGCCGCGACGGGAAGCCCTCTTGATCTTATCGTCAATGGCGCGTCGAGACTGGAAGGAGAAAGGAAAGGTCCGGCAACGCTGGTAGATGCTGCGCAGGCGACTGCCAAGGAGATCGCCTACCAGCTGAAAGGGCGATTCAGAGAACAGGGCTGGATTTAATCAAGTGATATGGGAAGCCGTTTCAGCGATTGGATGCCTGGCCGGATACAAGAAGAAATCCCGGCGCAAGAGCTTGCGGATCGTACAGTTTGCCGCGGTGTGGCTTGCCGTGGCGGCTCCTGCTTTGCACGGCCAGGAACTCGAGCCGCGCACCTACGCCAACACGCCCGTCGGACTTAATTTCCTCATCGCCGGCTACGGCCACTTGGAAGGCGGCGTGGCGATCGATCCGGCGCTGCCGATAGAAAACACGCAAGTCGAAGTCCATTCCGTCGCGTTTGCCTATGTCCGCTCTTTCGGTTTCCTGGGAAAATCCGCCAAGTTCGATGTGGTGCTGCCTTATGCCTGGGCCTCGGTCAGCGCCACTGCCTTAGGGCAGCTCCGGGAACGCGATGTATCCGGCTTGGCCGACCCAAGAGCCCGCTTTTCGGTCAATTTTTACGGCGCTCCTGCGCTTTCGCTGGAAGACTTCAAAAATTACCAGCAGGACGCCATCATCGGCGCCAGTGTCGAAATAACTGCGCCCGGAGGCCAGTATGACGCCGGCAAGCTGCTCAATCTCGGCACCAACCGCTGGTCAGTCAAGCCGGAGATTGGCGTTTCCAAACATCTGGGGCCGGTGACGCTGGAGTTGGCCGGCGGCGTCCGTTTTTACACCGACAACGACGACTTTTTCGGCGGCAGACTGCGCGAACAGGAGCCGATATACTCCGTACGGGGGCATCTCATTTACAGCTTCAGTCATGGCATCTGGGCGGCGCTGGACGGCACTTTTTATACCGGCGGACAGATAACCGTGGACGGCGTAAAACGCAACAACAGGCAGGAGAACACGCGTCTGGGCGCCACAGTCGCGCTGCCAGTGAATCGCCAAAACTCAGTCAAACTGTATTTCAGCACGGGCGTTTCCACCCGTGCCGGCACCGATTTCGATGCGGCCGGGATTGTCTGGCAATACCGATTCGGCGGAGGGCTTTGATGAATGTATCGATCAAGAAAGGCCGATGATGAACGCAGTCTTACCAACAACCTTTGATCCGAAAACAAGGCGGCTGACATGAGTATAAAAGGCGATTTGTTCCCGTTTTTCAAAACCTTGGCTCTGGTGGCAGGCTTGGCGGCGGCATTCAGTTTGCACGGCGCCGAGGCTACTGAAGAGGGCGCCGTCAACAATCCCTGGGCTTTCAATCTCACGCTCTATGGCTGGTTGCCCGGCGTGGACGGCGATTTCTCCGCAGGCCGGTTTAGCAAGTCGGTCGACACCAGCTTTATCGATATTGCCGAAGAGCTAAGGAACTTCCCGCTGGCTTTTATGGGCAGGCTTGAAGCCCATTACGAGCGGCTGGGGCTGTATGTGGATGGCAATTACATGGGGCTGGATTTCGAGCCCAGATTCGACCAAGGGATCAGCAAGGGCTTGTCAAGCCAGCTGGGCATCATGGAGTACGGGGTCATGTACCGGCTGTTCGGCGCGCCGGCTGCGGACCAGGTTGGCCACTGGACGGAAAAGACGAGGTCCAATATGCTCGAAGTCTATCTCGGCGGGCGAACCATCTGGCTGGACAACCAGGTTGAGTTCGGGGGCATAGGCAAAGCCTCTTCCAGCGAGAGCCTCACCAGCCCGCTCATCGGCGGACGGTTCACAGTGGAATTCAGCCCGGAATGGTTCGTGCTGGTGGACGGCAATGGCGGCGGCTTTGGCATGGACGACGTCGATTTTGCCGGCTCCGTGATGGGGATGGTCGGCTATCGTACCACTCTGTTCGGCGTACCTGCCTCGCTGGAAGCCGGTTACAGAGCCCTGCGCCTGGATTTGAAAAAACGCCTCATCGAAACCAACGTCACGATGAGCGGGCCATTCATCGGGCTGACAGGCTATTGGTAAAGATCAATGTGTCTGGTTTAAGTCACTGATGTTATGCAAAGGGGGGGGGAACACCTTATCCATGACGAAACAGATTATCGACAGCACGTCGATTACATTCATTGGCATCCGGTGAAGCATGGATATGTAGAACGCGTTAAAGAATGGCTGTATTCCAGCTTTCACAGCTATGTCGCGCATGGGATTTATCCTGAAAATTGGGGTGATGCGATCGAGTTATTTCCGGCAATGACAGGGGAATAACTCGATCGATGCGGTTCGTGCCTCACCGCATCCTACCGCGCTCTGGCAACTCATGGGTAAGCTGGTGGATGAGTTTCAGGCTGATGAATGCCTCAATCTCTTCAGGCATTCAGGCTATATTTCTACGTAATAGATAATCGCTCTAGCGGAGAATCCACCTTACATTCCTCCGCCGTACGGACGTGGATTAACAGCTTTTCCGTTAACCCAGCTCATCCAAGCACCAAATGTCCGTTCCGCGTCCGCCGTTTTCTCAGCCAATGCAGCAATCCAGTCACATAAAGAGTCGGCAAAATCAGCCCAGTTAAGCAAACCAGAATGCGGCCCGGCAAGCCCAAGGCTTCGCCGTTATGCAGGATAAACATTAAATTGAGGAATATATCTCCAGCGGTAAAATTTTCCGGTGTCTCCATCTTGAGAATCTTTCCACTGTATTGATCCACCCACACCTTACTGCGCGGTCGACGAATGTTAAGCTCACCCTGCTGCCGTTTTTCCACTGCATAGTAACCATCAGGACCATTCGGAGTTGCAATCCAACGCAGTTCGGCGTTGGGAAACACCTGATCAGCGACCGCCACAGCCTGGTCTAGAGTAATGGCTTTAATGCCGGGTAGCGGGATCGATTTTAATTCCGGAGGATTCTTGAATGGCGGCGCGTTGACCGGGGACAACTTAACCACAACCGGCTGAACCCAATCCCGGTAGGGAAAGGAAAAACCGGTAAAGGCCAGAACCAGCAATACGATGGATGAGTAAATACCCAGGCTTCTATGTACATCGTAGTTCAGGCGTGCAGCACTGGCGCCTCGTTTGATTGTCAGGGCTTTTCGCAGTTTGCCGCGCTGTGGCCACCAAAGATAAATGCCGGTGCCTAAGGAAATAAAAAGCAACAGGCCGAGAAAGCCAACGATCTTGAAACCAAGCCTTCCAATATCTGCATTGCTTAAAACACCTAAAAGCAAACTCGTGTGTAACTCATAAATCTGCGTCATCAACGTGTCGCCCCAGAATCGGCTACTTATTACTTCAGCCGTATAGGGATCAACATCCACCATAAGTGGTCCATAATATTTGTCGGCTGTTTCCTCAGGTTTTGGATATATCGCCCTTAGCGTCGGCTGCCCCGGCCTGGGCATAAACATCATCCATAAACCATCACGGTGAGGGTGCTCCGCGCGCACCGAAGCCATTATCTCGTCCATTGGCCGGTACGTTTTCTCGCCTTGCTCGATATGTACGGCTGGATTCAACAAGACATCCAGTTCCAGAAAAAAAACATTGAGACTACCGGTCACGCCCAACAGCGCAAAAAAGAAGCCCACACTAAACGCCAGATATAAATGGATATTAAGCCAGAATTTGCGAAAATACCGACGCGAAGAGACAACCTTGAGTTGGGTTATCATGATTACCGTTCCTCCTGTAATTGAGTATCTTGCAGTAGCGCATGGGATTGCTCATCGGAAGGCTTATCGAGCTTTTCGATAAGCGCTTGCTCGACTAACTGGGCCATCCGCAACAATGTGTGCGCCTCGAAGAAGCCTCGCCATTCCGTTAGATATTCAGCGCTTCTTTCCAGATATCGGCCAGTTCCCCTTCGGCTGGATTGCGCGGCGCTACATAAGCATAGTCGCGCCCGGTCATATCCGGCTCTGGGGCAATGCTTTGCGGTCGATTTTGCCGTTAGCACTAAGCGGGAGGTATCCAGTTGCAAAAAAGCCGATGGCGTCATCGCATTTGGTAAATGGGCGGCTAGATGCTTGCGCAGTTTTCCAATTGCCAAGGATGGCGGAAATGTCGCATTGTATTTAATATCCATTGTGTTAAACGGACTAATATTTCAGAGATACTCGTCCCATAATCGTCCTGGGATCGCCGGGGAACACCGTAAATCCCGTATCGTTGGCAATGAAATAACGCTTATCAAGAATATTGTTAGCGAACAATTCCAGTTTCACCTTTTTATAGGTATAGGACGCACCTAAATCCCAAGTCGTATAACTGGGAAGATCGACGGTGTTGGCATTATCCAGCGGACGGCTGCCGACGATATTTAGACCGGTAGAAAGGGTCAGGTTTTGCAACAGCCCCTTGTCGAATTGATAGTGGGTCCATAAATTTGCCTTATGCTCCGGAATATTTTGAAAGCGATTGCCAACATCGTTGGCGTTACTCTTGGTGATTTTCGCATCGGTAAAGGCATAGCCGCCTTGAATGAACCATTGATCGTTAACCTGATAAGCCAATTCCACTTCCGCGCCTTGGGAGTCGATTTCCCCGGACTGTACTTGAAAGCCCGGATTATTCCGATCCGGCGTGCTCACGTTGGTTCGGGTAATATCAAAGTAGGATGCCGTTCCGGTCAGCCCCCAGGGGAAGTTAACTTTGACACCGGCTTCCACCTGTTCCGATTGTCCAAGCTGGAAGGGTTGACCATCAGCGGTGCCGAAACCGACCGCATCGGCTACGTTGAAGCCCGTACTGAAACCTGAAAACAGATGGATAGAATCGGTCACATGAAATGTTCCACCGACTTGGTAGGTGGTGATATCCGTATCGGTTTCTGTCACGACTCCGTTAATAATTCTTCTTTCTCCGTCAACTCTGGAATGCCGGACACTGCCCAGCAGGTCGAAATAGCGGGTGATGGAAATGAGATCCTGGAACGCAACCGCCCCCACGTTCCAATTGCTTGCAAAGGTCAGCCGATTTGGGTTCATCACCGGAGGCGTGTCGGCATAACTGGGATTAAGGGCATTAATACCGGAAACGTTAAGTCGGGGATTAAACCCGCCATGAGTATGATGGTTGGTGTAATCGCCACCGAGATAGATCTGGTGTTTCAACGGTCCAGTCTCCAGTGACCCGGTAATATCAATCTGGCCGATAAAATTTCTGTTGCGCTGGATAAAGTCGGAACGGCCCGAACGCGCCACGTCGATGCTTTGATTCACAGGATCGAGCGTCGTTGCACCCAGAAACATCTGATCCTGGCGACCATGAAACTCGTAATACTGAAACCGTGGCGACACCGTCCAGTTCTTGGCCACATCTATGTCCAGCCAGGCTTGCACCAAGGGCACGTCAATATCTAAATTATCAAACTGGGGGGTGCCGAGATAGGTGTCATGCGATACCTTACCCAGGCCTCCGCTGCTTTGAACCGTACCTTGCACGGGCAGTCCAGGATTCGACAACGACTGCCTATGCTGATACTCGGCATTGAGGAAAGCGCGCACCGGACTGCCATCATCGTAGGTAAGCGTCAAGCCGAAATTCTGCCGATTCAGCTTCTGAAAATTGATAAACGTATCGGAGCCCTCTATTTCACCGGTAAAACGCGCTTTCAAAGCGCTATCCGAAGTCAGCGGACTATTTAAATCGAATTGCCCGCTAGTGATATCGCCGTCGAACCCATCCCAGCCACCTCGGGTAAAACTGACTTCCGCACCCAATCGATCATAAGGGCGTTTGGTGATAATGTTGATAATTCCGCCGCCATCGCCGCCATCGCCGAAAATCGAACTGCCCGGCCCTTTTAATATTTCGATATTTTGAATATGACTGAGAGCGGAAAAATCGGCGTCGCCGAAAAATAATTGTCGAATGCCGTTGCGAGTCTGCTCGGCCTGAAAGCCTCGAATATTCACTTTTGCAAAACGACTATAACGAGATCCGAATACGCTGGCAGAGGGTGCCTGTTCCACAATATTACCGATGCTGCGGGCGCCTTGTTCTTCAAAGGCTTTATTGGTAATGACCTGAATGCTTTGCGGCACTTGGGTAATTTCAAGCGGCAACTTCGAACCTGCCGTGGAGGTTTCGACTTGGTAAGGCATGGCATCGTATGTTTCATCGGATTTACCAGTCACCATCACCACCGGCAAAGCCACCACATCCATTTGACTCCGATTCTCCACCACTTTCAACGTGATAGTATTGTCGCCAGTGAGTATGTGAACCAATCCACTACCCGCCAATAGCTTTTGGAAGCCTTCTTCCACCGTGTATTCACCATTCAACCCCGGACTGCTTTTACCATCAGTCAATCGGGCATCCGCCGATAACAAGATGCCTGCGCTCCCGGCAAACTGGCTGAGCGCATGGCTTAACGAGCCGCTACCGATGAGGTAATGGCGCTTGGTGGTGTTACCGCCATTGCCTTCCGCCATGGCGGAAGGTACGACGATTAAAGCAGAAGCCAATAGCAAGCCGTTGATGGTTTGCAGCAAGCGGGACGGCTGTCGTCCAAGATTCCGGTTGTTTTTTCGCTTTGACATGGTATTTTCCCTTTTAAAAATGTTGCTCTCATCCCTATTGCCAATCGAAAACGAAAAAGGGGAACTCAAAAATGGAAAAAATTTTAAATAATTTTTAACCTATTGGTTTTGCTTGAAAAATAATTTCAATTTTTTGCCTGAAATCTTGGCTAACTGGCCGGCAAGCCTGGTTTTAAAGAGTTGATAGCTCAGCAGAAGAATGGCAAAAAAGGTGTGAGCCGCTTGGTCCGAGACTGTCGGATTGATTCGCGGCAGGGATGGCGTCAAATTGTGCGCCTTAACGAGGCAACACGGATATTCAGAGCGGTAATGGTTTTGAAAGTGAATGGGTGTGCTATAAACGTTAGGCAATGGCTTGTCAGTTCAATGGCGAACTGGCGGCCATTGCCGCGCGGTATGAATCAAAGCCAAGATCCATACGGTTTCCTGCTGGATCTCATAGACTATCCGGTAGCTTTCGTGTGGAATTAACTCACGGGTTCCTGGGATTTTTCCTGGTTGGCCTGGCTGAGGAAAATCGGCTAGCTTGGCTACCGCATTGCTAAAAAGCTCATCCATGCGAATAGCTGCTTGCGGGTTGTCCAGCACGATGAAGTCCCAAATCTGTTCACGATCTTGTTGGGCTTCCGGCGTCCAAACAACCTTCACATTTTGCCTTCAGCTTGAGCGCGGCGTGCGGCAAAGTTGCTTTCAACGCTGTCGTTGGTTGCGCCTATGCCAGCGTGCATCGACGCGCGGGCCGTTTCGACTTTATTGCGCAAAAACTCGTCATATTCCCTTGCTTCACGCTGGTGCTGAATAAACTGACGCATTAATTCGCGCATTACTTGAGATGCCGGCCGATGAGCAGCTTCTGCTTCAGCCATAAACTCGGCGCGTAACTCGGGTTCCAGTTTCATTGTAAAGACCGCTTCTTTCGACATCGGATATCTCCTAGGAAATTACATACTGACTTAGTATATACCTTTTTAGTATGAATGCCCTAACGAGGCAACACTTTCACCCACAGCGGCAGTGGGTTTGAAATTTTGACCGGCAGCGTTTCTTCCAGCATGGCCAGAACACGCTCGGTATCGTTTATCGGGAAGGCGCCGACGATGCGCAGAGCGGCAATCCGCGGATCGCAGGTGATATAGCCGTGCCGGTAGCGATTGAGCTCCAGGAGAAATTCACTGAGAGGCATGTTGTCGGCCAACAGGAAGCCTTGCGTCCAGGTAGGACGGTCAGCACGCATGGCGGTTACGGCCTCGATCTGTTCCGCATTGAAACGCGTGGTTTGTCCGGCATGCAGGGTTAGTTTGCTTGATTTCGGTTTGCTTGGTTGAATCTCGACGGCATCGGCAAATACGCTTACTTGGCTATTGCCGGGTAGCTGCCTGGCGCTGAAACGCGTGCCTAACGCACGAACCCGGCCTTCCTGGCTATCGACGACAAAGGGTCGATGTAATCCGGTATTATCCGGCGCGGTTTCGATGTAGATTTCGCCGGATACCAATTGCAGTTTGCGTAGGTCGGGCGTGTATTCCACATTGAAGGCGCTGTCGGTATCCAGGATAACTTTCGTGCCGTCGGCCAGGGTGATGGTTTGTGTGGCGCCTACCGCCGTTTGGTAATCCGCCGTCCAGGCCTGCAAATAGCGGCCTTGGGAAATTTGCCAACCGAACAGACCAATAGCGCTAAATATTGCCAAGGCTTTCAGTGTACGTCGCCGGTAAAGGTCGGGCTGATTGAGGGCGGCAGAGGCTGCCTGCGACGGCAGGCTTTGCAGTTTGTGCGTAAAAAACTCGACCCTTGACCACGCTGCCTGATGGTCGGGGTGGGCGTTCAACCATGCCTGCCATTGCTCAATTTCGGTTTCGGATACTTGGCCCGAACCTAATATTGCAAACCATTCGGCGGCTTCCGCAAGAATGCCGGGATGAATGTCTGTGCGGTCGGACTTTAACACTTGTTTTTAAAATTCCGCGGTCAGAAGATGGAGCATGGCGCTGGACATGTATTTTTTGACCATGCGATCCGTTACGCCCAGTTGCTTGCCAATTTCGACATAGGTTAAGCCATCCAATTGTGCCATTAAAAATGCCTTGCGCACCTTGGTCGGCAGTTGATTGAGCAGATCATCCATTTCCTGAAGTGTCGCCAGGATAATCGCATTTTCTTCAGGCGATGGCATCAAGGCTTCGGGATAGGCGGCGATCCTCTCCAAATAGGCCTGTTCTATCGCCGATTTGCGCCAATGATTAATGAGCAGGCCTTTGGCGATGGTGATTAAGTAGGCGCGCGGTTCGCGTATGTCGTGAACACCGTTTGAGGCGATAACACGCATGAATGTATCGTGGGCATGATCCTCGGCCTGCAAGCGGCACTGTGCCCGCTTCTGCAACCAGCCGAGCAGCCAGGAATGATGCTCGCGATAAAGCTGAGTCAACGCATCATTGGCAACTAATTCAGTCGTCATTGATAATGCCCGTCCATGGTTGAAACACTTGATTTGAATGCATAATACCGATTATTGATCATGATCCTCGTTGTCCTGCTTCGTTCTGTTGATTGCTGATTTGGCTGTCCTCGAACAGTTTGCATTTTGAGCAAAAAACATTCCATGTATTCGCTGTCGCGTTTTACTCTTGAGGGCGGCCTGGATATTTGTTTAAAAAATCAATTTATTACAATATTTTTGGCATTAAGGCCAATTGGCCGTAGCAACGATTTTCTAGGCACAGCCGAAAAATTAATAACGAAAAAGTGTGTCATATCACCTATTTTTTATTTAAAAATAGGTGATATGACGTAAATGTTGAGAAAAATGAGCGCCATTATTCAGCCGGATAATGGCGGCGTGGTAGGATGTGCCAAGTGAGACAAGCGGCAACCGGGCCGCCTGCTGATTCGTGGCATCCAGGCACTCGCGCTGCGCGTGCTTCGCATCCAAATCCGCTCCTGCGTTTTCGACATTCGCCACATTCCTGTGGCTTAGCAACGCAGGAGCAGTTGCCGAGGCCGCGCAAAAGATAAATTCGCCAGGAGCGAATTTGGTCAGCTTTAGCTGACCCGAAGGGAGAAGCCCAAGGATGGGCTTCTCAGCGTAACTCGCCTTCGGGTGCGATAAACCCGATTAACACAACCGTCGCGTTAGCGACACTTTTATTAAATCTCTACTAACTGCGTAATATCAGTTAAGTCATTCGTGTCGAAGTATTGAAGCAAGACTGTCGTGCTATAGGTGGCATTGGATTTTAAGGAGTGTTGCTATGATCAAATTGATTGCTTTGCCGGTGTATTGGAGCTTGATTATGACTGCATTGTCCGGCTGCGCCGCCCTCCGGCCCCATTCTCCGCCGCCGCAGCAGGTCGAGGCGCTGGTGCAGGTGCCGGGAGTGCCGGGCGTGCGGGCCTGGGGCGATGAATTCAGCCCGGTATTCCAGAAGGACTTGATCGAGTCCCTCCGGCAGGAAGAGCGGAGCGGCCTGTTTCGGGAGGGTGAAACTGTCGATATCCTGGCGATCTCGGGCGGCGGCGGGGATGGCGCTTTCGGCGCGGGAATGTTGTGCGGCTGGTCTGCCGCCGGCAACCGCCCGAGCTTTAAGCTGGTCACCGGCATAAGTACGGGAGCATTGACTGCGCCGTTCGCATTTTTGGGGCCGGCCTATGACGAGAAATTGAAAAAGGTGTACACGACGATTTCCTCCAAGGAAATTTTTAAGCTGAAATCCTTCTTCGGTATGGTGCAGACGGATGCCATCGCTCTTAATGATCCTCTTGCCAAACTTACCACGAAATATGTCGACGAGAAGATGCTCAAGGACATCGCCGCCGAGCATCTCAAAGGGAGACGGCTCTATATCGGCACTACCGCCCTGGATGCACAGCGGCCCGTGATCTGGAACATGAGTGCCATCGCGGCCTCGGGCCATCCGGATGCGCTCGAGCTGTTCCGTAAGATCATGATTGCCTCCGCAGCTGTGCCGGTGGCTTTTCCCCCGATATATATTTCCGTTGAAGCCGGCGGGGATCGCTATGACGAAATGCATGTCGATGGAGGCGTGACCAATCAGGTATTCCTTTACGGTCCTATGCTGAACCTGCCGGCAGGCAGGAAAGTGCTCGGATTTGACCGGCCCCGCCGCATACCGCGAGTCTTCGTTATCCGCAATACGCGGCTCAAGCCCATCTGGCTTGACGTGAAGCCGGTCATGCGCTCCATCGCCCCGCGTTCTGTTGCTTCGCTGATCAAGGCCCAAGGCGTCGGTGATATCTACCGCATTTACGTGGTCGCCCAACGGGACGGCCTCGATTTCAATCTGGCCCACATTCCCGATGAACTGGACACGAACCGGAGCGATGAATTCAACAATCAGGTGATGAAAGTTTTGTTCGATACCGGTTACAGCCTGGCCCGCTACGGCTACCGCTGGAAGAAGAGCCCGCCAGGATTCTTTCCCGAGCATGGGGCCGATCATGAATAGCATCCAGCCCGGGCCGGAGCAGCCGGATGGGATAGGTTGCAGCGGAGCAAGGCTGATTATAAAGCCGGAACACAAGGCTTAACGGGTGAGCGTACTGAAGCTCCGCTGGAGCATTAAATCGGGCAAAATTTTATAAATCCAATATTACTGTTTAAGGCTTTTCTATAAATACTATTCGATGGAGTTTGTTTTTGATCTCAAAAAACGATTAAACAGCAGCCCATATCTATAACCCTGATCGGTGAAATTATTCCTTAAATATTTAACTGATGATCAATGGTGACAGGAATAATATTTTATGGGATATATTCTTCACAAAATATCCAAAATTCATTGAGCAAGCTCAAATTAAGCATAATCCAGTTATTTGCATGAAACTTTGTGGAATGAAGCCTATCCAATAATTGCCAGTAAAAAGCGTTAAAATCATTGGTTTACTGTTTCTAAATAATATTGATGAGATAAATCAGTAAAGATAAACACTGAACGAGGAAAAATTGAAAGTTGTTTAACATATTTAACGATAATTTTCAGTGAGGAAAATCCTATGAAAAAAATAATAAAATTATCAATGATTACTTTGGCTTTCAGTATGGTTACGGCTTGTGCGACGAGTGGCGATGTTGAAAATATACAGTCACAAATCGATGGCTTGAATGCTAAAGTTTCTCAAGCATCATCCGATGCGGCAAGCGCACAATCCGCAGCGTCTGACGCAGCTGCAAGAGCCCAGGCTGCGGAAGATGCAGCTAATCGGGCAGCCCAATTAGCTCAAGACGCCAATAGCAAATTGGATAGCGGTTTCAGAAGATCAATGATGAAATAAACTCTTGCCGTGCAAGAGCAAAAAGTAGCCCGATGGGAAAAATACCCGGATTTTGGGGTGATTTTCGCTTATCAAGACCGTGAAACAGCGACAGCTATTTGCCAGTCAGTTACATCATAGCTGGCTGGCAATAATCTATATCGCTGTTCCAATTCATATTTTAAAAACTGCCAGCAGATCTTCCGGCTTTATTGAAACGAGCGCCTGTACTCCGATTCTGCCACTCAACAAATCTTCTGGGTAAATGCCTTCTTCTCCGCTAACTTGCACGATTAGATAAGGATATTGGCGATCTTCATCAGAATGTCCTTGAGCGGAACTTGAATGGAGAACAGTGCGGCGATGGGAATCAGGGCCGGGATTGCGATGGCAAGCAATGAGAACCTGCTGATAGGCACTATGCGCATAGTCCTGATCGCCTGGTAAAGTGTCAGGGTGTCGGCTACCGGCCCGAGTTCATCCGCATGCAGGATCGGATCGTCTACTTCCGTTTCTCCCAATATCCAGCGCCGGCGCACCAGCCGTCCATGGCTGCCGACCATGGCTCCGTATTCCAGCAGCGCACGGCGCCTGGCGGCAGCGAGAGGACCGATGAAGCTAAGGAGCGGCGCCAGGCAAATGGCGATCAGGAGGACCAGAAAAACTGTGAGCATTGTCTTTAAGGATTGAAGGTCGGCGCCATGGTAAACAACATTATGGGCCAGACGCGAACACAGCACCGCCGATACCGCGAAGGCGAACAGGCTGAATGCATTCGGCAGACGTCCCAGGAAGCCCAGTCCGCCGGCTCCATCCGGATGAGTGGGCACGATATCGAGGTCGAGCCGGGCGATGCGCTTCAGCAGGACGAACACCAGTATCAGGCGCCAAAGCCAGGCCAGCATGAAGGCGCTGAAGATAGGGCGGCTCACGTATATAAACCACCAGCCTCCGAATCCGAGGTGGCCTGCGCCGCCGTTTGAGGCCCAGTTGACTTCATGGCCGAGTTCGGGGTCGGCGGTCGCCGCCCCCAAGACCGTCCATATAATGACGAGCGCGGCGATCACGATCCAGGGCAAGGGGCGGTTGCGTAATTGCGTTATTTGCCTGATGATGTCCGTGAAATCCTGCTTCTGAGCGGCCTGCACCAGTCCTGAGCTCAGAAAATAGGGGATCAGCGTCGTGCTCAACCGGTGCGCCATTCCCTCGCCCAGGATGAACAGCGGTACGGCGAGCAGAAAGCGAACATGTACGCCGAAGTGTCGCAATAGAGGGTCATCCACGACGCCAGGCAATATCCGGCCCGCGGCTATGGCCCAAATGACAATGGGCAGCCAGGTAAGCAAAGCGAAGAATACCGCCCGGCGCATTAAGCCCAATCCCTGTTCGGGGATCAGTCCCACACGGCGTTGGAGCCGAAACGGCAGGTCATCCCGGATCAGGGAGAACGCCAGCGATTCGTCGTCGGTTTGTTTCATGGCTTGACCCCTCGGTGACCAACGCGGCAGGCGGTTCGGTCAGCGTAACGCTACTGTTTTTTGAAACGCTTAATAAGCGTCATTAAACGCCCCTATGTGACTGCCATTGATGCGATAGCGTTCCACTTTTATAAAGAGCATGCATAATTAAATATCTGATGTTACGCAGACAATTGACTCATACATCTGAGGATTCGGCTAAAAATAACTTCCGATGTCCCTTCAGGTCAAGGCCGTCCCCGTTGGAGCGATGCCTTTATGCCCTTTGGGTATACATCGCGATTTAAAATCGCCCGACAAGCCGCGATGTAGGCATCGCTCCCACCCCCGCGTTACCCAAATTGAGAGCTAGGCCATTATCAAACGGCATAACGGCATAACAATCCGCTTCTGCGCAACATCAATTAAATAGGCGGGCCTGACGCCCCATTGGTTAATTGATTTTTTTGATCAATTCTTTATGGTTATTAAAGCGTTGAATATGGTAGTTATATAGAAACTCTATAATTCCTCGCACGCATCCTTCAGTTCCAGGGATGGAAAAAACGGCACCTAAGGCGGCAGACCATGAATCATTCACCTTATCGGCTAGGCTTTACCACGCTTGGCATCGAGACTTGCATTGACGATTTGCCTGTCCAGGGCGCTGTTCCCACATGGCTGCAAGGCACCCTTTTTCGAAACGGTCCGGCCAAATTCGAGGTAGGCGGGCAGCGATATAATCACTGGTTTGACGGCCTCGCCATGCTGCACCGGTTCGCCTTCTCCGACGGCCGCGTTTCATACGCCAATCGCTTCCTTCATAGCCAGGCCTACCGGGAGGCCATGGAACTGGGGAGGATCAGTCGGCGCGAGTTCGCGACCAATCCCGTCCGGACACCTCTGCAGCGCGTCGCTGACCTGTTCTTCTCGAAATTTACCGATAACTGCAGCGTCAACATCAGCAAATTCGGGGATGAGTTTGTGGCTCTGACCGAAACCCCGCGGCCTTTCCGGTTCGACCCGGAAACACTGGAGACGCTCGGCGCCTATGATTATCAGGACGGGCTCACAGGACATGTTTCAACCGCCCACTTGCACTTCGACTTTCAGCGGATGCGCCACTATGGCTATCTGCTGGAATTCGGCCTGCAGAGCCGGTATCACCTCTACAGCATGGCTGCGGATGCCGGACGGCGAGTACGGGTTGCTACCTTGCCGGTGCGGAAGCCTGCTTACATGCACTCGTTCGGGATGACGGAGCGATACCTTGTCCTCACTGAATTCCCATTAGTGGTAAATCCGCTAAAGCTGCGGTTCAGCGGCAAGTCTTTCATCCGGAATTATAACTGGGAACCGGAACGCGGCATTCATTTCCATGTGATCGACAAAGAGACGGGGCGCCTGATGAAGTCGGCCCGCTCGACGCCGTATTTCGGCTTTCACCACGTCAACGCCTTCGAGGAAGACGGCGAGGTTGTGGTCGACATTGTGACCTATCCCGATGCCGGCGTCATAGATCTGCTCTATCTGGACCGCCTTCGCTCGGACCAGCCATTGACGGCCCTGGGCAAGCTGACGCGTTTCCGCATCGATTTGAACGGCGGGGAGAATGTCGCAATTGAAACGCTTTCCGAGACCCCGATGGATTTTCCCCGCATCGACTACCGAAACCGAGCCGGACATTCTTACCGCTACGCCTACGGTGTAGGCAGCGAGATCCCCGGCAATTTCAACGACAAACTGGTGAAGCTGGATCTTGAAGGACGGCAACACGCATCCTGGCACCGGAACGGCTGCTATCCGGGCGAGCCGGTGTTTGTATCAGCGCCTGAGGCGTTGAAAGAAGATGACGGGGTCATCCTTTCGGTCGTACTGGATGCCAGGAAGAAAACTTCTTTCTTATTGATCCTGACGGCTTCCGGTTACGAAGAGCTGGCTCGCGTGGAGGCGCCTCATGCTATTCCTTTCGGATTCCATGGCAACTATTTGAACGAGGGGAATGGACCAGTGTCATTTCGTACGCTCCACAGTTGAGTCATGTCGCAATGCGCGCTGGCGCATACGATCCAAAAGAATCTGCATAACCCGGCAAGCCAACCGACTCGCTAAAGCGATCAGCTGATTTTTTACCGTTACTGTAATTCAAATTACTTGCGAATAACCGTCAGTCTTCACACTGACTCAAAGAAACAACGGAGTAAACGCTATGAAGAAAATGAGGCTTGCCATCATCGGTCCGGGACGTCTGGGACGTAAATGCGCCGAGGCCATTTCAGCCGATCAGACCCTGGAGCTGGCAGGTATTGTGCAGCGTGCCGATACGGATACTTCCTCGGATTTCGGTAAGGGGGTGCCTGCCGTTACCCATATCAGCGAGCTTAAAAACGTTGATGCCGCGCTGATCTGCGTTCCTCCCGATGAGGTATTGGGCGTTGCGAGAGGTCTTCTGCAAAGCCGTATCCCGATAGTAGAATGCGCGCGCCTTCATAACGAGGACTTCCTCAAGCATAAGGCGGAAATTCATCGGGTTGCGCTGCATCACAAAGTACCGGCTGTCGTCGGTGCGGGATGCGATCCGGGCATACTGTCATTGTTTAGAGGCTATTTCGCGTTGCTGGCTCCGCACGGGCATACGGAAACCACACTGCACGCCGGATCAAGCCTGCACCATAGTTTGGCGGCGGAAGGCATTAAAGGCGTCAGGAAAGCGCTGGCGGCAGAGCTCAAGCCGGCAGGAGGAACCGTCCAGCGCTATGTTTATGTTGAATTGGAACCTTCAGCCGATGCGGGCGAAGTGGAACGCCTCATCGTCAATGATCCGCTGTTCCTGGACGAACAAACCTTGGTATTTCCTGTACCCAGCATTGATGCGCTGGAGGAGACAAATCGCGGCGTGGTGCTGGAACGTCATGGGAAACCGGGTGCGGCCGGCCATGCCTCTTTTTTGCTGGAAGCGCGCTTTGACGAGATAGGGCTTGCTGCCCGGATGATGCTTACTGCCGCGCAATCACTGACCATGCTGCACGCGGGAGCCTATTCTCTGCTGGACCTGCCGTTGAGTGCGCTTTGGGGGCGGCAGGGAACTGCTGAGGAAAAGGAGTGGATATAACGCGTCAATTATTTTTGTATTGGTTTACTGATGTTAGGCAGTTGTAAGGGCGAATTCAATTGCGCCATAAAGCAATCGAGGCGATCAGTTTATGGGCATGAATAAGGCCGCTCATTTTCTCTCCTTATTTGGCTGTATTGCAGGCTCTGAAAATAAGCAGTTGCACGGATTTATGTTTACACCTTACTTTTTTACAATGATTTAAGTTAAGCAAAATTTGATGGTCAGTAGTTACAAATTCTTTCATGTAATCAAGCAACTGGAGAATTGGTATGACCCTAATGCGATATTTGCTTGTCGGCGTTGCGAACACGCTGATCGGATTGAGCACCATTTATTTTGCCATGTATATTTTGCAGCTGGGGGTTGTATCTGCAAATGCATTCGGCTATTCAGTCGGCATTTTGCTGAGTTTCGCTTTGAACAAGACCTGGACTTTCAGTAATGACGATCACGTCGCTGCCAGTTTTCTGCGTTATATGCTGGTGCTGGCCGTAGCGTACTCGGCCAACCTCGCCACGGTCCTATTTGCTGACGCTCATTTTGATTTAAACCAGTATGCTGCGGTTCTGTCTGCCAGCACTCATTTCGATTTCAATCCCTATATGGCTCAAGCAGTCGGCATTATTCCCTACACGGCCATCGGTTATCTCGGCAGTCGTTACTTCGCTTTCCGGATACCGAGAGACGCAGAGATAACGACGGATCATCCGGGTGAGATAGCCGTAGTGAATACGGAACCTCTGATTTCTCGGCCGATTGATGCAAGCATTGTTGTGCCTTGCTACAACGAGGAGGCTGTGTTGTTGGAAACGACCCGGCAATTGGCAGACTTGTTGCAGCCGCTTATTGCCGAGGGAAAAATTGCGCCAAGCAGCCGTGTGTATTACATCGACGACGGTAGTCGCGATCGGACGTGGGAATTGATAGAAACGTTATCCGAGACCCACGAATTTGTCCACGGCATCAAGCTGTCGCGCAACCGCGGCCACCAAAATGCTTTATTGGCGGGTCTGTTGACAACGGAAGGCGAGGTGGTCATCAGCGCAGATGCCGATCTGCAGGATGACCTGTCCGCCATTAAGAAGATGATCGATTATTATGCGGCCGGCTACGATATTGTGTATGGCGTCAGAGATTCCCGCCAAACCGATACCTTCTTCAAGAGCGTTACCGCAAAAGCCTATTACCGCCTGTTAAGCGCCATGGGCGTGGAGATTGTCTACAATCATGCCGACTACCGTTTAATGAGCCGTCGAGTCATCGAAGCGCTGAGAGAATTTGACGAAGTCAATTTGTTCCTTCGCGGAATTATTCCTCAATTAGGGTTTTCGTCAACGCTTGTCTATTATGATCGCGCCGAACGTTACGCGGGTGAGTCGAAATACCCGCTGAAGAAAATGCTCTCATTCGCATGGCAAGGCATCACGGCTTTCTCGGATCTTCCTTTGCGCCTTATTACAGGCTTAGGGCTGGCAGTATCGCTGATCAGCTTCTTGTTTTCAGCCTGGGCAATTACGATCCGTCTGTTTACTCATGACGCGGTTCCAGGCTGGGCTTCCACTGTTTTGCCTATCTATTTTCTCGGCGGCATACAGTTATTATGCCTTGGCGTCCTGGGCGAATACTTGGCGAAAGTTTACTCGGAAACCAAACGGCGTCCGCGTTATATCATTGAGAAAGTTATTTAACCGTATTTAATCCGGGCTGTTTTAGGATGCAGTAAAGCGCCGCTAATAAGTATTTAGAAGAAATACTCATGTTTTCTCAATTGCATAGATTTGATAATTTAATCCATTATAAGCCAGTTTATATCCATGCCTCTTCAAACACTCAGCAATTAAATAGCCATTCATGTCCACAGGCTCATCAGGATAATCGAATATAAGAAACACATACGGCCTTGCACTGTTTTCAGATAGATAGCCCGACATTCTTTGTTCGTCTTCCTTATTCTGGTAGGTCATATAGAAAGGGGTGGAATAGGGAATTTCTGAGTCGGTTAAATAAGTAAACAAATAGGCCTTGCTGCCATAAAACATAAAATTGGAATGGGGATTGGATGCTCTTAATTCATTCACCTTTGATATTACGCTTTCAATCTGGTCTTTTCTTTCTCTGCTGGTTTTAATCCACCTTAGCTTCTTATGATCAACCTCCGCAGTTAATTGCCTTATAGGTTTGTCCTCGTATGTTCTGCCTAGCCCTGCTTTATTGAAAATCGACAGGCCGATCACAAAAAGAGCCAGTAAACGTATATTAATAACGTCCTCTTTTGGCAGGCGGAAATTTCTGAATTGATATAATAAGACAGGCATCAGAATTATATATCCACTGCTCAATTTGAGCAGGCCTGTATCGGAACCGAGAGCAGGTACAAAGCCTAACATGATGCAGAACAAATAGACTGCAGTATCATCCTGATTGTTTTTGCGGTAGGAATCGTACAGCAACACCAGCAGAATCCATAAAACAATCGCGGAATAAAATAACGATATGTTCCAGTTATAGGCGGGCGGAATGATACGGACCAAAAGATAGAGAGAGAGAATTACAGAGAGTACGACGCGGATATAAACCGCCGACATCGATAATGTTCTAAGCTTGTTGTAAATCAGAGCCAGAAGGGATAAAACCGCCATCATTTCAAAGAGTATAGCCCCGTCTCTCGCTTCGGACTTTAATACATTAAATAATGAATGGGTGGCTCCAAGCTGCGGCGACGATGTTGCAGTTGTAATAAACAGTTTTCTTAATAGAAAAAATAGAACGGAAAAAGTAGTTATGTAACACCCTGTTAAAATAATCCCCTCCCTGGCTGATATTTTTTTACTGTAAATCTGAAAGCATAAAACGGACAGTACCGGAAAAATTACGACAATGCTTGGCAAGCGGGCTGACGCAACGAGCGCCGTTAAAGCGCCTGTTAATACCAAAAGTAAATACCCACCGTCTTTTAAATAAAGTAAAAATCCCGTTGCTATTAACGATAGGAAGAATAATGAGATGACGTCATAATTCAATATATAACCGTTTAATGTAGTGTAAAAAATTACAGCAAGTGCTAGATAACGCAGCTTTATCTTTATGTAATCATTTCGTGATAAAAAAAATACCGGGATTGTTATGGATATAATCTCTAACAGAGTTGCAAAGATTCGAAAGGATATGATGCTGTCACCAAAAATGGATGCCCACCATGATCCTATTAAGACTGACAAAAATGTCACATTGAAAAATTCAAACCCATGACCAGCGTAGCCAATGTACGTAAAAGGGCCGTCGGTATAATCCAAGCCGTATCGAATGAATAAAAACGGATAAATAGCTATAAAAAAAATATAAACCGAATATTCTAAATATCTGTTAAATTTCAAATAAAGCGTGTCCATATGGATTACTCCGATATAGAGGGCATGGTCGGCATAAATCGGACGCCTGTTCAGGCAAGGTCTATAAAAAATTCCGCTCAACGGCCGAAGATTGGCTGTTTGATGTAGCTTGGCAGGAAAGTGGCGCGACTCTATGCAGTTGTCATTGAAAGGCCGCTTTAACAGCCTTTCAATGCCTGATTTCCAGTTTTAATTTATTCCGCCGGCGTTGCATGGTGCTTGCTGTGTTCCGGCACGGTATCGTTGCCGTGTTCGCTCGCCTGGGCGTCGAACCATTCATGGAGCGCCTGGACGTACTGTGGATATTCGGTCGAATAATGAATCTGCCCGCCGTTTGCCAACGCTTTATACTCAAATTTTATATCGTCGGCTTCAGCCTTTTTCAGCTGGGCGAGGCCCGGCATGTTGGGCCCGTGTATGCGTTCCGTCACGGAAAAATCGCCTTTCCTGAATTCATCGGCAATTTTTTGCAGATGGTCCTGGATTAACTTTATTTCCTGGGTATTGTTTGGTGATTTGGCGATGACATGCTGCACGCCGCCGTGAACGGTCTTGGAAAATGTCTGCAAGGTTTGGCCCAATGAATAAGGCACCACTTGCTGCTGGTGCTGATTCACTTCAGCCTTCTGGTCCGGGCTGGCTTTTTCGAGAGCCGGCGCCATTGGAGAAAAAAACAAAAGTCCAACAAATAATAAGAGGTAATGTTTCATAATCGCACTTCACGTTGAGTTAAAACCAAATGGAAACACCGTATCTTGAAACTGCACCATAACAGACACGGTTTTTGTTGATCAGGTTCAATATCGGCTGTGCTTTAGCTTCGGTCGAGTTGGAACTTCACGGAAGCCAGGCCTGAGGGACAAGTGGCGCTCTCTATGATCATGAGCTGATCAGGATTGATCAATCGCAACAAACCTAGGGCGCGCGCTGTTTCACGGTTCTATCGCCATAAAGCATAAAGTCTGGCCCGTGCCAGCTCGGGAATGATGAGTTTCGCGTGATGCCCGGTTGGCGTAATGGATCTTACAGCATCGCTGCGCTTTGTGAGGCTTGTGCCAAATAACGGGCAATTTCCGAAGCAAGGTCAAAATCAGGGACGGTCATGCCAATGTCTTCCGCCTCTTGCTGCAATACGCCGCATTGCTGTTTTAAAGCATCAGTCGCTGTTGTAAAAAACGCTTCGTCTGAAAGTGCGAGCGCATGCAAGACTTGAGACAAATAGGAATCCAAGGCCGAATATTCAATGTGCAGCTTAATCAGTAGCTCCAGATCGGAAGTTTGTCTGCTGGCCTGTGCAAGCAGAAGCTCGGCAGAGCGTATGTTGGCTACGATGTCGTTAAGATGCTGTCTTGCGGAAGCTGGTTTCATTTTCTCATCCTCATGTTTGGCGATTGTTGTTCAATTCAATGATTTCAGGATTATCGAGGCGGTTTGAGCGGGCTTTGTTCCGGAGTCTTTTCCGCCGGCATGGATAATCGTACGGGTTGAATTGATGACGTCAGCAAGCATCAACCTGATGGCGTCTGTTTTCCATGCTTTACTTTTGCATTTGTTGACCACCAGCCGTTGATTCAGTTCTCGGGCGCTATAAGGCTAGAGTTGCGCCTGCAACCTAACAAGATGAATTATCGAATTCTCAACGCTTGGGGATCAGGCAAAATGCTTAAGCGATCGGCTGCAAGACCGAATTAGGTAATGGGACGAATTTATTTTTTTAGAGAAAGTGATCACAATTACAAGATACGTTAGAGGAGTTTTTGTTGTGCATGGATTGCTTAATCATACGAATCACAGCTCAGAATTCAGATGGTTTGGACCAGGTTAGGCGCTTGATCGCAGGGCGGGAGCAGAATACGAGTGATGAAGCGGTGGCAAGCGCATGACTCAATTCCATCGATTCCGAGTTTCTGGGCAATTTTATAGTGCGAACTGTTTAGGAGAATGTCATGAATAGTAGCAGACCCGGTACAGAGAGTGGCGAAGTTAACGTAAAAAAAGGTAATGGTGGAGCTAGCGCCCAGCAAGGTCAACAAGGACAGCAAAGCATGCAGCAAGGTCAACAAGGGCAGCAAGGCATGCAGCGTTCGCCTTCAATGGGCAGAGGGTTAATGTCATTTGATGAACTCGATAATTTGTTTGATGATTTTTTATCGCGCCGATGGCCCCGATTGTTCGACTGGAATTTGCCCACGATGGGCATGGAGAGAGGCTTGGGCGGTCGGGGTATGATGATGGGAAGGGGTGTTCCCAAAGTCGATGTCGTGGAACGTGACAAAGAAATCGAGGTTCAGGCGGAGTTGCCTGGCGTTAAAAAGGAAGATCTGGATGTGTCGATCAACAACCAGATCATGACTATCCGTGCTACCACCCAGGAAGAAAAATCTGAGGGAGAGGGCCGATATTTACGCCGAGAAATGACGCGGGGCGAATATCAGCGCACATTGTCTTTGCCCGACTATGTCGATGAAGATAATGCTAAAGCAACATTTAAAGATGGCATATTGTGCGTGACTATTCCAAAAATGGAAAAAAGCCAGCGTAAATCTATACAAATACAGTAGTGGCCAGACTGGCTTCGAAATTCAGCGAGAGACAAGATATTTATCCTGTCTATAACGTTAAAATGTCATCCGATATTGGATAAACGCTACGGACGGGATAGATATCCCGTCCGGCTCATTTAATGAGCAAATTGGCTGAGATTCTGCGAAGCTTCATATTCTCAGTCTGGGGCTACAGCCTCGTTTATCGCGTTATTGAAAAATAACGCAACAGAACGGTTGTGGATTGGAAAGGGCTTTATAGACTCCTGGGTGACACCGCCGATACGCATTCATTCCAACAGCTGAGGCAGGTAAGAATGTTTGTCTTGGATATAAACGCTGTGCTAGAGTTGTTGCACAACCTGTGAGCCTGGCAGCGGTATTTTATAGCGCCAGCTCTGTTCAGCAGTTAGTAACAACACCCGTCAGTGAGAAGGACTTCCATGGCCAATGATTTCCCCAAAACCCCTTACGATGCCTGGCAGCAGCAACGCTGCCATCCCAATGCGCCTGCCGGCGGAGGCGGGCCCGGCTGCTTCACCAGCGCCGATCCTTTTCGAGCCAGCAGTTCTGGCTGGCAAGATCTGCCCCATCCCGACTCGCCGGCGGCACGCTACCTGACGCCGCAGGAGATCCGCGCTCCGGCCCTCGCCGAACGGGTGCACGCCGTCGTCGAAGCCTATACTCGGGCTCTGCGCTTGGCGCCTGCGGCGGTGTACCGGGAAACCGGCTGCCAGTTGGATCAGATTATTGACGGTTTACTGCCTGGCCTCCTGCAGATGCTGGCGGCGCTCGGCATCAGCGCCATGGCAGGCGCCAGCACCGGCTCGGCTGTCGGCTTCTTTCTCGGCGGCGTAGGCGCCGCGCCCGGCGCGATAGTCGGCGGCGAACTAGGCCTGGAAGCCGGCACTGCGGTGCTTGCCTGGATGGGGCTGGGCTTTCTTGCGGCCGCCATCGGCCAGGGCATGGGCGAGTTGACGGGTGTTCTCAGGCGTGCCATCCGCTGTGCCTGGTATGCGCCGGAACATCGTTACCCGCCCTTCGAAATCGACAGGGCGGCGGAAGATCTGGCCCGGGCGGCGGGCATTTTATTCCGCCTGATACTCCAGGGCCTGCTGGCTTATGTGCTCAAGAACGGCGCGGTCAGTGCCGGCCAGGCCGCGGCATCGACAGGCCAGGCTGTCATCAGAAGCGGCACTCGCACTGCCGCCGACGCCACTCTGGCCGAAGTCTCCGCGCTGCTGCGGCAAAGCAAGCTGCCTGACGGGTTTGCCGTCTGGCTTGAAAAGAACTGGGACGATCTGAAACAGAATCCCAAACTGGCAAGCAATAAAACCGACACGCATAGTTCATCTCAATCATCATCGGCAGCGACGCCATCGGAACTGAAAGCCATGAGAGAAAGACAGGGGCGTGATGATGTCGCGGAAACTTCCGGTAATCAAAGTCAACCTGTCGTTGAAAGGACCAATCATGAGAAGGTTGCTTCCGGTGAACGAAGCGCTCGTGATAATACAGCTTTGATTAAAGAAAATAGTACTACCAAAAATCCTGCCAATGCCGTTAAATTGAGTAAACAATTAGCTAGTGAGCAACAGCTTGGTGAAGCCGGTATTCCAGTAGCTGGAGCAGGAACGAAGACTGTCTTGAGAGATGCAAACAGGCTTGTTAACGAGTATGGTGGTAATGCTTCTGATTGGGCTAAGCGCTCAAGTACACAACATACAGCAACAGATGGTCGTAAATTTGAAACTCATTGGTATGAAAATTCTGTAACTGGACAAAGGGTTGAGCCAAAAACGATTGTCGAAGAATATCTTAAAGGGCCTAAATAAAATGGAAACTATTAATGAAAAGTCACGAAAAGAGATTGTGGATGCCTGTCTACGAATGGTTAATAACGATGTCGATTTCATCGACGGATGTAGAAAGTTAGTCTCTTTGAGAAACCGACTTAATTTGGAACAGGACTCAGATTTTCTCCCTTTCGTAGGAGTGGTATCTGAAACGGATGACTATCCTAGCCCAAATATTCGCACCAATTTTAGTAAGGATTATCTAGATCAAATTGATAAAGAGATCGCAGAATATGTATCTCAAGTTCGATTCTCAATTATTGATGCATGTAATGTTCTCATTATGAAATATAAATCCTGATGGCCGTATGACGGATGCTTCGTATGATGGATTTGCCTTGGCATCCACCAATAAACGGAGCCTTAAAACCGTAATGTTCCATGATATTACCGGCCTGCTTGAAATGGCGGTTTGCTGCGCTAAACTGCCTTACCTCACTAATGAATCTATTCTTGAAAGCATTTGGTAGCAAATTTGAACCGCATCTTGATAAAGATGCGACCATCAAATTCATTTTAAATACTTTATTAATGGATCGAGATATTGATCGATTGATTGAGCTGTTAGATATTTCCCAAAATGTAGGAGGAATTGAAGGAGAACCAAGTTGGGAGCTTGAGCAGGCAGAAGATAAAGATAGAAGTTTACCCGGTTATTCTGAATGGTCAAATTGGGCGTATTTTAGGGCAACTGTCGATCCAGATTTTTATGAGTTAAGTCATCCAGAAGCCTATTATACAACAGAGGACTTTTTGAGATTTGTGAATCTAGCTGTTGCTGCGCACTTGGAAACTTATCCAGAAGAGCGTAATCGCTTAGCGGCTTTAATTACTTTATTTAAAAACTATGACCATATGATGGATGAATTGTAGTTCGTAGGGTGCTGTCGACGGCAGCATCATTCGCGATGCCTTAAATAAGGACAAATATGGAAATGTTTACATCGACAATGTTCATCCCAGATAGGAAATGAAGTAAATGAGAAAAGAACCTTTTGATCTTCGTTCAACAAAAGTAGCTGAGCCAGGCTGGGCAAAAAAATATTGTTTGAATAGGCTGTCAGAATTTAGAAATATTGAATCGGTATTCCACCATCTTATCAAAGACGGCGGCATCGGCGGAGATATCGAATGGGGCATTCATAGATGGGATGAAAATACAGAAACTGATTTTGAAGTGGGTAAGTTTGAAGGATATAGATATTATGTCGGAGAGCTTGAGCATGGTATACAAGGTCGTGGGGATATCGAAGAGTTTTCTTCGGATGAAGAGTTAAAAGATTCGCTGTCTTTATTAGCTAAGTTATATATAGAGACTCATTCGGGAGATCTGGTGAAGATTAAAAAGTTGGTCAAAGAATTAAATATTCCTTTTTAGAAATATTTGGGATCAAAATATTCGGAGTCAGAAAAACCTGACCAACAAAACAAACACATCTCTAGTCTAGAAAATACGATAAGATGCGCCAGTTCGGGATGCTGCCGACGACAGGAAACCTATCGTTCACGATCGATGCGCTTCACTATGTTCAGCGCAATAACCGAGGAGCCCGTATATGGGTTGCAGCATCAGTGAAAACCCAGCCATTAGAAAACAAATTGGCTGGGATTTCCTGAAGTTCCATCCCATCCCGGCCTGCGGCTACACCCCAGCTTGCCGCGTTTTATTAGCCATCTCGCCCTGGAGCCAGCGTTCAATCACCTTGATTGCATAAGCCTCCTGATCCGGCGTCAGAACATGGCCTTTAGGGATTCCATGCCATTTCTCCAGGCAGCCGCGGCAGCAGCAGGCGGTCGCGTGCTGGGCGACGAAAACCGGATGCCCGCGAAAAGGGGTTTGTTTGCCGTCATTGTCAATTACGGCCGGCGCCAGGCGTTTGGCGATAAAGTCCCGGGCATGATTGATGACTGTGGGCAGGCCTTTGGTTTTCAGATAAACGAGGTCCTTGCTCTGGAGATGGAATTTACGGCGGAAAGCCGATTTTGATAGAGCCGCGAAGAGTTCGTCTAAGTCACGCATTTTTTGAATTTAAACCACGAAGACTACGAAGTACACGAATTTTACCTGGATTTTTCTTCGTGTTCTTCGTAGTTCATCAATCCCCTTAAGACTAGCGCGCCACCGCTTCCACTTGCACCAGATTATCCGAAAACGTCGGCGCATGGCCCATGTTGACGAATTCGGCGGAGCTGATGACATTAACCGTGCCTTTGTTCAATTGCCGCCAATAGCCCAGTGTAGCGACAACGATGCCGGGATTGACGTCATCGGTGATTTTGGCGTCGCCCTCGAAACCGCCGCGGCCGTTGAAGACGCGGACCTTGTCGCCGTCCCTGATGCCGCGCGCCTCGGCGTCAACGGCATTGATCAGCACGAACTGTTCGCCTTGGCCGCGGATTTTCTGCGCCATGTTGGCGTAGCAGGAATTCAAAAAGCCGTGGCTCTTGGGCGAGATGATATTCAGCGGATATTTTTGAGCCAGCTCCGGATTGGTTGCAGCGGTTTCTCGGGAAGGCACATAGTCGGGCAGGGTGTCGAGCGGTTCGCCGGGCTGAAAATCAGCATACATCTGCCGGAAAGGCCCGGCTACGAAATTTCCGTTGGCGGCCGACTCAGATTTGAGCTCGCATTTGCCGGACGGCGTCGGGAAATTGCCTTCCTTGTGCGGCGCGCGCGTATCGGGTGTGCCGACTTTCAGGCGGGCATAGCCGTGCTTGCGCAGATAGGCCAGATCGATGCCTTCGCAAACCGGTGAGCTCCAGTCGATATAGCGTTCAAGGCATTCGGCGTCGGACCATTTGAACTGTTCCTCCTCAAAACCCATGCGTGCGGCCAGCCGCCGGAAGATTTCGTTGTTCGGCACGGCTTCGCCGGGCGACTCCACGCATTTGGCGTTGTAAGTCAGATAGAAATGGCCCCAGGACAGGATGATGTCTTCCATTTCGGCGCCCATCGAGGCTGGCAGGATGATGTCGGCATAGGCGGCCGTGTCGGAGATGAAATGTTCGGCCGACACCAGGAACAGATCCTCGCGCAGCAGGCCCTGGACGATCTTGTCGGTTTCGGGCGCCTGGGTTACGGGATTGGAATTCCAGCACATCATGGATTTGATCGGCGGGTCCAGCGGCAATTCGCCGGTCAGTGTGCGGCCGATCTGCAGATTGTTGACGACGCGCGTGCCTTTGGGGATCAGGTCCGGACGGCAGATCTGGTCGAACTTGTACGGATGCTCCCAGACCGGCATCTGGTAGATGCCGCCGCCTACATCGCGCCAAGCGCCGGTCAGGGCCGGCAGGCAGCAGACTGCGCGAATGGTCTGGCCGCCGCCGCGATGGCGTTCAAGCGCGACGCCGATGCGCATGGCGGCGGGCTTTGTGGCCGCGTATTCGCGCGCCAGCGTCCGGATGTCCTCGGCCGCGATGCCGGTGATCTCGGCGGCCCACTCCGGCGTGCGCGTTTTGGCGCGCTGGGCCAGTTCCTCATAACCGACGGTATGATTGGCGACGTAGTCCCGGTCGATCAGGCCTTCTTCGATGATCGTGTGGATCATGGCCATGGCCAGAGCGCCGTCGGTGCCGGGCTTGGGCGCGATGTGCCAGTCGGCCTGCTTGGCGGTCCTGGATGCGTAAGAGTCTATGACCACGACCTTGGCGCCTTTTTTCTTGGCGTCCACGACGAAATGCCAGTGGTGCAGGTTGGTGCTGACGCTGTTGCAGGCCCATATCACGATGTACTTGGCATGAACGAAACTCTCCGGGTCCAGCCCGCCGGTCGGGCCATTGGTCAGCAGCCAGGCCGTCGCCGAGCCCTCGCCGCAGAATGTGCGTTCGCAGACGGTCGCGCCCAGCCGGTTGAAGAAGGCATCGCCGCCGTTCAGTCCATGAACGAGGCCCTGGTTGCCCAGATAGCTGTAAGGGATGATAGCTTCGGCGCCGTATTCGGCAATGATGGCTTGCCAGCGCGTGGTAATTTCATCGAGGGCTTCATTCCAGGTGATGCGTTCGAATTGCCCGCTGCCTTTGGGCCCGGTGCGGCGCAGCGGATAGAGCACGCGGTCTGGATGGTAATGGCGTTTTTCAAAATCCTTCAATTTGACGCAGAGGCCGCCGCGGGTCATGGGGTGACCGGCGTTACCGGTGACGCCGGTCAGCTTGCTGTTCTCGACTTCAAACACCATGGCGCAGGTGTCTGGGCAATCGTGCGGGCAGGCTCCGGGATATGTGGTTTTTACGGCGGCGGCCATCTCAATCTCCTCTTGCGTTATTTAAGTTGTATCGATTCGCGACAATCCTGAGATGCTATCACGAATCTTTCCAACATCTCAACGAGGAGCAGGGCAGGGCCGGGCAATTGCGCTATGTTTTCTTTTTTCCAAAGATCAGTTCTGCACGATAACGGCCACTCAAACAAGCCCCCGGAGCTTGCGCTGGCGCAGGCTGTCTTTGCTAGGCCCGCTGTTATTGAACAGATTCAAAGCCGCTCGTCCGATTGAAGCCAGGTTTTCCGGCGAATGATCTTTCCGGCTCGGTTGTCGCCTTCGCCGAACTGAACATCCAGCCCCAATGCTGCTGATTAAAGCCAGCTTCAGCCATTTTCTGAAATGATTAATTATCACTGCTATTCCTTGTCGGCATAAAGATCGTCAACAAGCTTTTTGAACCAGACGGGAAGAAAAATGACGAGAAACAAACCGAGCGTGCTGGTAAGCGGGATGGGACCTACGCCCAACACGGTAAAAACTGTCAAAACTACAGCGCATTTGAGTCTGGCTCGGGTAGAAGGCTTCATAATAGGGCTTTTTCCTATTTGGGTTTACCGGATTCAATCATGACGGTATGACGCCTGAATTAAGAATGTTTTACCACGAAGAGCACGGGGAATACGAAGTTTTTCTTCAGCTTTTTCCGCAGCTTAAATGTAGGGTATGCATTGCGTACCTTTATTTAGATCTGAGTGATTTTAAAAGGTACGCAATGTGTAAATACGGCGCTATTACTTTATCTCCAGCCGCCTGGCTAGCCGGTGCAGGTTGCCGCGGTCCAGGCCCAGGCGGCGCGCCGTTTCCGACCAGTTCTGGCCGGCTTCGGCAAGCGCGGCGAGAATGCGTTCGCGCTGGAAATTCTCGACCGCCTGAGCGAGCGATAGCTCGGCGTTTTTGGCCGTTGTTCCGTCCGTACCTTTTTCGTTTTCGGTCATGATATCGAGATCGGCCGGTTCCAGCACCACCGATCGTCCCTGAATCGAAGCGGCGCGCAGGACGGCCCGCAGTATGACGTGCTCTAGTTCGCGGACGTTGCCGGGCCAAGGATAAGTGTTGAGCAATTCGATGGTCGCCGGCGCCATGCGGACATGATCCAGGCCAAGGCGTGCGCGGGCCTGGGCCAGAAAGTAATCGGCCAGCAGCGCGATGTCGTCGACCCGCTCCCGCAACGGCGGCACATGCAGCGGATAGACGCTGAGCCGGTGGTAGAGGTCGGCCCGAAACCGCCCTTCCTTGACTTCCTCGGCCAGATGCCGGTTGGTTGCGGCAATGATCCTGACGTCGGCGCGGTGGCTTTTGTCCGAGCCCAGGCGCTGGATTTCCCCGAACTGGACCGCGCGCAGCAGCTTGGCCTGGATCGAAAGCGGCAGTTCCCCGACTTCATCCAGGAACAGCGTGCCGCCGTTGGCGAGTTCGAACTTGCCGGCGCGGTCGGTGTTGGCGCCGCTGAAGGCGCCGCGCACGTGCCCGAACAGTTCGCTCTCGGCCAGCGACTCGGGCAGCGCTGCGCAATTCACATAAACCAAAGGCTGGCCGGCCCTTAGCGAGCGGGCATGAATGACGCGGGCGACCACTTCCTTGCCGACGCCAGTTTCTCCCAACAACAGAACCGTCAGATCGGATTTGGAAACAATATCGATTTCACGACTCAAACGCTGCATGGCCGGACTTTCTCCCAGCGCCTGGTTGCTGCGCTGCAAGGTCTCATTGACCAGTTCGCTGGCGACCAGCTCCCGATGCTTGGCCAGACGCTCCAGCGTACTGATATAGGTCTCGTAGCGCAATGATACGGTGGCGAGCGCGGCGAAAGTCTGGAAGACCTGGTCGTCGATATGATCGAACGCGCCGGGCTCCAAGGCATCGGCTGACAGTACGCCGAACAGCGTGTTCTCGTTATAAAGACTGCAGCCGACGCAGGCGTGAACGCCCAGCCGGCCGCCGGCATCGTTCAGCAGCATCGCATCGTAAGGATCGGGTTTGCTGTCATTGGCGGCGAACCGGACCGGTGTTCGCGATTGAATGATGGCGGCCAGCCGCGGATGCTGCTCCGGCCGGAATGTCTGTTCCTGCACTTTCGGCGACAGACCGTAGGTTGCGACCGGGACCAGGACGCCATCCTGATAGCGCAGCAGGGCACAGGCATGGTTGCCGGTGATTTTCGCAAAGATGTTCAGAAATCCGGTGTAGCGATCCTTCATGGAAAGATTCGCTGTCAGGCTCAGGACGACGGCGCGGATGGCCTCGTCCAAGGGGGCAAATTTCAAAGCGGTATTCATATGAAGGCAAGTAGTCAATTTGATACAGAGTGTGTCAATAAGACATCACCATGTCCAGCTTTATCTACGCTGGTTTGTCTATTAATGAATGAGGGCATTCGTTTGCTGGTATTGGTTGATGTGATGTCATTTAGACATCATCTCAATTTGGTTGTTAAAAATATCATGCAAATACAACAGCTTAAGAGTTGGCATGCATTGTGCTATATGGCTTTGGATTATCCGGTCAGCGTTATAACGCGTGTGCCGAATTTATATTTCATGAGCTTAGGACCCTTTTACAGAAAAGGGGACTTAGATGCTCAGCATAACTTATGGACGGCAATGCCGTAAAAAGCCTGGGCATGGCATTAGTTGTATCGAATCGATATTTATCGATACAATTGCAGCGATACGGGCGACGAGAAATCTGAAATCTTTAAACGGCAGGCTGGCGCCTGCAGGGGAATAGTAAGTCAGGCACTCATGGCGATCATCTACAGTAAACGGCTTCGCGGCTGGCGTTTTGGTTTGTTCAATCTCTGCATGGGTCTGGGGCATGCCGTCGTTATTTTCAATGCCGGCGCCTATATCGCCATGCTGCCGCGCGTGGCCGGAGGGTTGGGCATTCCTCCCAGTTTCGCGACCTGGACCCAGACCGACTACATGATCGGCCTGGCCCTGGCTTTCCCGGTGGGCGGCTGGCTGTCGCGCCGCCTCGGCGAATACCGGCCGTTCGTGGCGGCCTTCATCGTTTTCGCGCTGGCTTCGTTTATCTGCGCCTATGCCACATCGTTATACGTTTATCTGGCCGGGCGCATTCTGCTCGGATTTTCCGGCGGAGTGACGCTGCCTCTGGGGCAGTCCATGATCATAAAGGAATATCCCGACAAGCGTAAATCTATAGGAATCGGTGTCTGGAGCCTGTTTACATTGACGCCTTTTACGTTCGGACCGCCGATCGGCGGCTGGATAGCCGATAACCTGGGCTGGCGCTGGCTGTTCATGTTCAACATTCCGATTGCGCTGGCGATCGCCGGCATCGTCGGCGCGCTGCTGTACCGGCGAGGCTACAAGCCGATCCAGCGCCGTTTCGACACGGTCGGCTTTGCGCTGCTGGTCGTTGTCCTGGGCGGTTTTCAGACTCTGCTGAATCAGGGCAATGACTGGGACTGGTTCAATTCAAGCTATATCACAACCTTGACGGCGGTTATAGTCATTACCTTGATGGGTTGGATAGTCTGGGAATTGAGCATCAAGCATCCTTTCCTGGATCTTACCCTGTTCGCGCACCGGAATTTTACGATCGGCGCCCTGATCATGTTCACCGGTTTTTTGTGCTTTCAGGGGCTTCTGTCGCTATTGATTGTACAGCTTCAGCTGGCGCTGGGTTATTCCTCCTGGCTGGCAGGACTGGTATTTTTGCCTATGGCGATTTTCGCGAAGCCCGTGGCCGGGGTGTTTCACGAAATCGTCAAGCGCTTCGATGCGCGCCTGCTGGCTTTTTTTAATTTGCTGGGCTTCGCGGCGACTTACTTCTGGCTGAGCTGCTTCTATGTGAGCGATGCCTATGATCAGCTGTTCTGGCCCAAGCTGCTGGAAGGGGTCTGCCTGGGCAGTTTCTTTGTGCCATTGACGGCGCTGCTGCTGCATGGATTGCCGCCAGAGCGCCAGTGGCGGGCCGTGGAGCTGGCCAGCCTCATGCGCATCGCGGCCGGCGCTATCGGCATCGCGTTGAACGGTATTGTCCTCTACCGCCGGGCTCCGTTCCATATGACGCGCTTCGCCGAAGAGCATACTGTTTTTGACCCGATTTACGACCAATCATTGGATATCCTGGTCGAGGCAGGCTTTACAGAGTCTACGGCCCTCGCCAAGTTTGCAAAACTGGCGGCGCGTGAGTCGGCCATCCGGGCTATCAATGACGCCTACTGGATTGCCGGTTGCATTTTCGTCGGCATGGCGATTCTGGTCTGGTTTGCGTATCCGACCCGGCAGCCTGCCAAGCGCACGCGGGAACAGGCCCTGCGGCGCACCGCTCAGGAATTACTCGACGAGGAGCCGTGATGAGCAAATATCATACAATCCGCGCTTTGCCGTTTACAGTCATATTGGTAGCGCTGTCCGGCTGCGCCTGGTTTGGAGAAGAAACCAAGCGCGCCGAGATGATCGCCATGCCGGCCATGGAGCGGACATTATCGGAGGCGCATGGGGCGCTGCCTGCCGATGGCAAATGGCCGGAGCAGGTCTGGTGGCAGATTTTCGGCAATGCGGAGCTGAATCGCCTGATTGAAACGGCCGTGGCCGATAATCCGGGCTTCAAGGCCACAGAGGCGCGCCTGCGTCAGTCACAGGCCATGGTTGATGCGCAGGCGGCCGAGCTTTATCCGACTGTCGACGCCAATGTCACTTTTACCGCCCAGCGTTTCTCGGCCAACAGCACCGAAGCCAAGCTTGCCGGTGATCACTTCCGCAAGCTGGTGATCAACCCGTTCATACTGCGCTATCATATTGACTTCTGGGGACAGGACAAGGCGGCGTTGGATGCAGCCGTCGGCGAGGCCTTGGCCGCCCAGGCCGAGCTGGCCGACGCCCGGCTGGTGCTGTCTGTGGCTGTCGCGAACAGCTATTTCGATCTGGCGGCCGCTATTGAAAAACTGAATATGGTCAAGGCGATTGTGGCCTACCGGGAAAACCTGACAAAGCTGGAGCAGGTGCGTGTGGATACAGGCCTTGCCGCTACGACGCCATTGCTGTACTCGCAGACGCAGCTGGGCGTGGTGCGAGAAATCGAGGCCGCTAGCAGGGCCGAGGTCGAGCTGCAAAAGAATCTGCTGGCCACGCTGGCCGGCAAGGGGCCTGACTGGGGGCGGAGCATCACGGTCGAGCGCTCCGCCTTTCCGAAGCGCCTGGCATTGCCTGGCAATTTGCCGCTGCATCTGCTGGCGCACCGGCCTGATGTCACGGCTGCACGGCTAAGAGCGGAAGCTGCGGCCCATGAAATCAAGGTCGCCGAGACAGCCTTTTACCCGGATGTCAACCTGATCGCTTTTGCCGGCCTGCACAGCGTCAGCATGACGGATGTGATATTGCAGGGCTCCAGCCTTGCCTATGCAGTCGGTCCGTCTATCGATTTGCCGATATTTGAAGGCGGTCGGCTGCGCGCCAATCTGAGTTATAAGGAAGCAGCCTACGATGCCGCCGTGGAGCGGTACAACAACAGCCTGCTTCACGCCGTTCAGGAAGTCGCCGATTCCCTGACCCGCTGGCGCGACATCGACACGCGCCTGACCGAACAGCGCCAGACCGTGGACGCCATCGCCGGAACCAGCCGCCTTGCAGAGACCTTGAACCGCACCGGGCTCAACAATCGCAGCGAATTGCTGGAAGCGAGCGCCGTCGAATATGAGCAACGCTATCGATTAGCCGTGCTGGAAGGCGAGCATTTCAAGGCCGCCGTTCAGGTCATCAAGGCATTGGGGGGCGGCTATTCCAATGATAAGGAGCATTAATTAAATATGGGCAATAACATCATCCGCCCCAAAGAAATCATGCGTGCGCGTAGCCGGCGCCTGAAAACGGTGACGCTGATCGTCTTGCTGGCGAGCGTCGCTTATTTCGGCTATTACTGGTATGCCAGCCGGAATTGGGTATCCACCGACGATGCTTTCGTCACCGGGCATCTGGTCACGCTGAAGGCGCAGACGGAGGGGACGGTCGTCGAGATTCTGGCCGAAAACACGCAGGCTGTGAAAAAAGGCGACGTATTGGTCCGGCTCGACGGCAATATTGCCCAAATCGCTCTGCAGCTGGCGCAGGCCGAACTGGGCGAGACTGTGCGCGACATCATCACGCTGACGGCGAAAATCGATACGCTGAGCCAGCGCATCATCGCCCGGCAGGCCACGTTGAACCAGGTACGGCACGATCTCAAGCGCTTTATCGCCGCCGCGCAGGACGGCGCGGTTTCAGACCAGCAAGTGCAAAACGCGCAGGACAAGATTCGCGAACTGGAGGCCGCGATCCAGGAGGCCCGGGCCGAAAAAGCCGGTGTCGAAGCCCAGGTCAAGGGCGTGCCGGTCGAGCGCCATCCGGCTGTTGAAAAAGCCAAGAGCCATGTGCGGCGCGCCTTTCTGGATTATCACCGCCGCAACGTAGTCGCGCCGGTGTCAGGCTATGTCGCCAAGCGCCGCGTCCAGGTCGGCGACAACGTCAAGGCTGGCGCTGTGCTGCTTGCGATCGTGCCGCTGGACGACCTGTGGATCGATGCCAATTTTCTGGAGACGCAGATCGCAGGCATTCGCCCTGGGCAGTCGGCTGAAATCAGGGTTGACGCCTACGGCAAGGACCTGATCTACCACGGCAGGGTAGAAGGGCTCAACCCCGGCACCGGCAGTACGTTTGCGCTGTTGCCCACCGATAACGCTACCGGCAACTTCATCCATATTGCAGAACGCCTGCCGGTGCGCATCGGGCTGGACCCCAAGGATCTGAAGGAAAATCCCCTGCAGCCGGGCCTGTCCACGCTGACGCGCGTCAATATCAGCGAAACGGGCGAGCCATTGTTGACATCTTCGGCCAGTACGGCTGGAGATGCTTACCGGACCAGCATTTACGATAATGAGCTGGATGGCGTGGAGTCGTTGATAAAGCGGATCATCGAAGAGAACAGCGTGCCGGGCAGTCAGATTAAAGCCCTGCAATAAAGAGCCGCATTGCGGGGGCGACTTCGCCTGCCAACAGTAGGCGCTTTAGGCGAAGCGCCTACTGTTGGCAGTCGCCTTGATGTCTTGCAGCAGATTGCAGTCGCAGTTGGACGGGGCATGTTGTCCCGTCCGGAACGTTTGGCGATGGTTAAGCGCAGCCATTTAGCTCAAATACCGCAAAACGTTAGGGACGGGATTGCAAATCCCGCCCTTCTCCTGGCTCCCCAGCCTGCTCTATAGCTGGACGGGACATGTTGTCCCGTTCGGAATGTTTGGCGATGATTAACTGCAGTTGTTTAGCAAGTATCGTAGAAACGTTAGGGCGGGGCTACAAGCCCCGCCCCGCTATAGGGAGCGCAGCCATTTAGCTCAGATATCGCTATCAAAACGCAAATTTCAACAGCAAAATAAAGCCGGCCACAGCAATCAGCCCATGAAGCAGGGCTAACCATTTAGGCATGGAACTGGTAGTTAGGTCGCGGGCTATCAGGACGAATCCGCCGAGCGCCGCGATAATGAACAAAATCAGGCTTGCGGTGGGCGCCGGGCTGTATTGAAAGGCATAGACGATAAGCAACACAAGCCCTGCGGCGGCCAAAGGCCCGTGTATGAACGTTACGGCTTTGGGCGTTTCTTTCCCTCTCAGCACGAAGGTCAACAGAAAAATGCCGAGTAGAGCTGCAAGTGAAAATAAGACGATGGCTGCAATAATCATTGCCTGGCTCTCCCAAAATCAGTGCTGGTTGTTGGCTTTTTTTTTCGGCAAATTCACTATAGCGGGTCCTTCGATCACCTGGCCATCAATCGTAAAACGGCTGCCGTGGCAGGGACAATCCCAGCTTTTTTCTTCTTCGTTCCAGTTGACGATGCATTTCATATGCGTGCAAACGGCTGAAACCTGGTGCAGTTCGCCGGCTTCATCCCGGTAGACGGCAAATTTTTCGCCTTTTATATCGATCGTTTTGCCTTCATCGGGCAATATGCCGGAAAGCCGCTCAACTTCAGCTTTATAAGGGATATCTTTCATGTAATCCATGAACACGTGGATGCTCTCTTTTATGAAGCGGCCCGCCGATTTGAGCGGATTGTGCCGGCGGGGATCGTAAAGCTTGGACCAAGGGTTTTCGATGCCCAGAATCAGGTCGCTGATGATCATGGCGCCCAGCGTGCCATACGTCAGCCCGTCCGCGGCAAAGCCCGTGGCAATGTAAACATTGGCTTTATCGTTAGTGGCGCCTATGTAAGGCAAGCCGTCGGCCGATTTATAGCTCTGCGCGCTCCAGCGGTAGTCGACGGACTTCACATCGAAGCGGTCTCTGGCATAGGCTTCCAGGCTCTGATAACAGACTTCATTGTTTTTCTTGTGGCCGACTTTATGCGATTCGCCCAGAACAAGCAGATAGTTTTCACCGTTTCTGCTGGTGTACGAGCGTATGGAATAGTGATTGGAATCGCTTCTGACCCAGAAAATGCCTTCAGGATAGCTGCTTGAGTTCAGTTTGACGGCAATCGCGTATTCCCTGTAAGGCCCCAGCAGAGCATGAATGGCGAAGACGCCTTTGGGGGAGTGCGTGGCATGGATGATTTTACCTGCCGTCACGGTGCCGTTTTCTGTATGCAGAATGTTCGGGGAGCCCTCTGTAATGCGAGTGACCGGGGTATTTTCGAATAGTGTGCAGCCTGTCCCGTGAATATGTGCGGCCAGTGCTTTTACATACTGCATGGGATTGAATTGCGCCTGACCCTCGACACGAAGGGCTTTGCTGATAATGAAAGGCAAAGGGGCTGCGCTGTCCAGATAAGCATCCAGACCCGCATCGAGACAGGCTTTATATTCTTTTTCGACAAGTTTATCGCTATTCCCGGTTTCCGATAATAGACGCCAGGGCCGCCTGTGAAAGTCGCATTCAAGAGAGAAGCCATGAATGATATTTTCTATCTGTTGGACGGCGGCGGCCCGTGAGGCGGCCACGGCCTGAATCGTTTCCGTATCGAACTTGAGCTGGAGTTTTTTCAACATTTCTCCAACAGTGGCGTAGAGATTGCCGGTAGAAAAACCGGTCGTGCTGCCGCCGATATCCCGCGCCTCAAGCACGGCGACGCTTTTGCCCGCATTCGCCAATAAGTAAGCAGCAGTTATGCCGGTAATGCCGCCGCCGACAATGGCGACATCTACGTTTAAATCTTCCTGTAGAGAACTGTAACGGCTGGCTTCGGCATCGTCTTTCCAAAGGGAAGTCTTCTTCATAAATACCTCTGTCCATGAACAAATCAGGGAAAATTTACTGAAGTTTACCGGTTAAAAAAGTGCTGTATATGATAAAAATCAGAGGAAGTAGATCGGTCAAATTAATCGTAGGGCACGGCATTGCGTACCTTTCTATGAGCGCAGTACTTGGGCAGATTCTAAAAGATACGCAATGCGTGCCTTACATCTAAAACTGGCCGGGTAAATTTTCCCAGCCCAGTTCCGTTATGACACGGCTGTAAACCTGATCAAGCGGAGCTGTAATGTCCACTGGCCGGCCGGAATAGGGATGGGCGAACGCCAGGCCGGTCGCCGCCAGAAGCAGTTGACGGCAGTCGAAATGCGTCCTGAAAAAATCGTTGTGTCGGCCGTCGCCGTGCGTGGTGTCGCCGACGATGGGGTGGAAAATATGCTTCATGTGCCGCCTGATCTGATGCTTGCGCCCGGTTTCGGGCGATAGTCGGAGCAGGGAATAGCGGCAGCTCGGGTAGCGCCCTACCGCGTGGGGCAACTCGACTGTCGCCAGGCGCCGGTAATGGGTCACGGCAGGTTGCGCCTGCTTGTTCGGGTCGGCTTTGGCATCGGTCATTTTGTCCAGTTCTTCCTTCAGGGGATAATCGATGGTGGCCATTTCAGAGGTATGTCCGCGCACGACGGCCAGATAGGTTTTCCTGATGCTATCGCTCATGAATGCAGCCATCATGCGTCTGGCCGCTTCGGGTCTCAATGCGAACAATAGTACCCCGGCGGTCGGTTTATCGAGCCGGTGCACCGGAAACACGCGGCGGCCGAGCTGGTCACGCAGCATTTGCACGGCAAACCGGGTTTCATGCCGGTCGATTTCGGAACGGTGCACGAGCAGACCGGCCGGTTTATTGACGGCGACGTAATAGTCATCCTGATAAAGAATTTTCATAAGATAAAATCGATTATTCGGTTCAAGTCTGAGGAGATCAACTGTAATTTATCGGGGCGGGGCAGTTTTTTGATGGCGAATTCGCGTTTGCTGGCGGAGCTGCGGTCGTGGCCGGTTTCGACATAAACCAGCTCTTTGGGCTGGCGTCCGCGAAAATACTTGGCGCCCAGTCCGCTGGTATGCTCATGAAAGCGCCTGTGGACGTCATTGGTAATGCCCGTGTAGAGCGAATCATCGGTGCAACGGATGATATAAACGGACCAGCGCATCAGACGGCAGTGCCGAAGACAGAACCGACAGCGGCCGTCAAACCCATGGCTAGCGCGCCCCAGAACGTGACGCGCCAGGCGCCTTTGAGCCGGCTTGCGCCGCCGGTGTAGGCTGCAAGCATGCCGAGCAAGGCGAGGCATAGCAGCGATGACGTAATCACCGATGCCAACAAATAGGCGGCAGGGGCGATCAGTATAACCAATAAAGGCATGAGCGCGCCGACGGCAAATGTGGCGGCCGACGTCAACGCGGCCTGAATCGGGCGGGCGGACACCGTCGACGAGATGCCCAGCTCATCGCGGGCATGCGCTTCCAGGGCATCGTGTTGCATCAGCTGTTCAGCAACCTGCTCGGCCAGGCTTGGTTCCAGGCCGCGTTGGATATAAATGGCCGCCAGTTCATTTTTCTCATAGGGTTCATTTTCATCGAGTTCCCTGAGTTCTCGGGCCAGATCGGCCTGTTCGGTATCGGCCTGGGAACTGACCGATACGTATTCTCCCGCGGCCATCGACATGGCGCCGGCTACCAGCCCCGCCACACCGGCCAATATGATTTCGTTAAGGGCTGCGTTGGAAGCAGCAAAGCCGGCGATTAAGCTCGCGGTGGATACGATGCCGTCGTTGGCGCCTAAAACGGCCGCGCGCAGCCAGCCTATGCGATGGGTGCGATGGGTTTCGGGATGATGGCGGGGCATGGGCTGTCCTTAAATAAAGGAGATCGGTTCATCGTGGCGGCGCAGCTTTCAGAAGTGCCGGCTCATGGCTCTGTAAAGGTACGCGATGCGTACCTACAAAACTTCGTGATTTATGGTCATAACGTCGAAGCCAGCGGCAAGACGACTTCCACACAATAGCCGCCCAGATCATTGGACTGGCTGAGTTTCAGCTGGCCGCTATGCTGTTGAGCGATCAGTCGCGCCGTAGTCAGGCCCAGGAGATAACCGCTTGTGGCTTGATCCAGCACAATGTTCTGCTGGGCAAGATCGATCAGGCCGGTTTCGGAAATGCCCGGCCCGTCATCTTCAATCCTTAAATGAATGGACTCGTCGATTTCAACGCTCAGCAAAACTTTGGACTGGGCCCATTTGCACGCATTTTTGAGCAGGTTGCCAGACAGTTCAAGCAGGTTTTCACCATCTATTAGCAAAACGTCGGTTTGCGGCATGATAAAGGTGATGTCCAGATTCTTTTCCTGATACATGCTTTCCAGGACGCTGATCAGCGTCAATATTTCCTGCTCAATATCGCATTCTATAACCGATGGATTCGCGGGGACCTGGGAAATTGTCTCAAGCATGCGCTCCGCGTTTACATATTGCGTCGGCAATGGATGATTAATTGCGGGATCGGGCTGTACGGTCTCTTGGGCCGGCAATTGCTGCAGCTCGGCTAGAGGACGTTTTGTTACGTGTTTCAGCGCTTCAGGATTATCGCGCGGGTGCATTTCGGGGTGCTGATCCAACACATCCAGCAACTGATTGGTTACTTCGACCAGTGGTGATACTTCCTTGGGCACATCAGTATCGAACCGGTCTATTTCGCCCTGATCCAGCGCACTGATCTGCTTTTTTATGCGTTTTAAAGGTTGGAACATGTGATTAAGGATAATGATCTGCATAGCTATAAGCAGCAGCAACATAGCCAGTGCTATCAGCATGAACCGGGATTGGAAAGGCTTGATGAATGCCAGTGTCGGCGACAGGTCTTCAGCGACTGCAACGGTAATGGTCCGGTCATGTTTATTGTAACCGTAGGCCATGACCAGCAGGGATTGCTGCTGCGGTCCGGATAGATAAAGCCGGCGCTTTTCGCCTTCGCTCAGGTCCGGAATAATTAATTCCTTATCCCACAGCGAACGCGAGCGTATTAGGTCATCATTGCTGCGCAGCTGATAATATCGCCCTGAAAAGGGCTGCAGGTAGACAGGATTGATTTGCTTCGTATTCAGCGTGATTTTTTCATCTTTATCAACCTGAGTTGCAGCCAATACGCTTTCGGCTTCCTGCGCCAGATGCGACATCACATATTTTTCGGCTATATCCTGCATGGTGCTGTCGGTCAGCCACCATAAAGTTGGAAATATAATGATTAAACTAATCACTAAAGCAACGCTGAGGCGTTGTTGCAATGATTTCATGCAAATTGTTCCTTCAATTTAGTCAATTCCACTTATTTTCAATTTGTAGCGGTTGCATTTTTCTTGGAGCCCTTTTTTCTCGCTAATATTAATGGGTCGGATTGCAGTAATTGGCCGGATTGCGCGTTGACAGTCAATGTCTGAACGATACCGTCTCTGTCAGTGATGTCTATTTTATAGAATATCAGCTTATTTTTCGTTTCTAATTTGATATCCATAACCGGCCCAGGATATTGTTCCGTATACAAGTTCAGAATGCTTTCCAGCGGCTGCACGATACCGTCATCAAGCAGCTTTTTAGCCTGGTCATGATCGTTCACGGAGGCGCTCATGGCCATGCAGCTTTCACACATCAGAACGGAAAAAACGCTGAGCAACAGCAGTTTCCGCAAGCACTGGAAAATGCCCGGCAAATAGATATGACGGCCCGCATGCAGGCGGTTAACGTGCTGTTGCCGAGCGTGCGAGGTTTCAGAGGATAAAATGGTCGTTATCATTTTTCAGCCCAATCTCATAAAAATTAACGGTATTCTTTCCGGTAAATTCGACAAATTCGCCGTATTAAAAATCGGAAAGCGTTTTCGGCGGTATCGCCGCCCGTAACGCATTCAATACTGCAATGACATCAATAATCTCCTGGGTGATGGCGCCCGCGACTGGAGTCAGATAGCCCATTCCGGCCGCTATCATACCGATTATGCTAAGCGACATGCCACCTATTGCGCTTTGCAGCGCGATAGCGCGCATGCGTTCGCCGATATGAAAAAGCTCGTCGACTTTCAGCAGCGAACTGTCCATGATCACGGCATCGGCGGATTCGCCGGTAATATCGCTGTTCTGGCCGAAGGCGATGCCTATGGTCGCAGCAGTCAGTGCGGGCGCATCGTTGATGCCGTCGCCCAGGAAAACGGTTTTCGCCGCTTCGGTTTCCCGGCGCACAATGTCCAGCTTCTGAGTTGGACTCTGCCCGAAGTAAACATGTTCAATCCCGACCTGCTCGGCCAGATAGCGGACTTCCGATTCGCGGTCGCCCGAGACCAGCATGACCCGATCAAATAGATGGCTTGGCCGCAGGTGAGTGATAAAGGATGAGCTGTCAGCGCGCACTTCATCGCGAAACTGCAGCGTGGCGGCGTAAGCGTCATCGATCAATACGACGCATTCCAGGCCGCCGCCGACGGGCGGCAATTCCGCTGCCGGCTGAAGGGCAAGAAATTTCTGGCGGCTGGTGATCTGGACCCGCTTGCCTCCCACGTCACCTTTTAAGCCCTCGCCGGGCAGTTCCGTGATATTGGTGACCTTTAATAAGGGCAAAGCGGATTCTTCGGCGGCTTTGATGATGGCGCCCGATAAAGGATGCTTGGAGTAGCGCTCCAGGCTGGCGACCAGGATCAGTACGTCGCGCTCATGATGACCATTGCCGGGAAGCAGGGCGGTCAGCGCCGGGCGGCCGTAGGTCAGCGTGCCGGTTTTGTCGAAAATCGCCGTGCGGCAAGTGCCTATAGTCTCCAGAATGGCCGGATTCTTGATGATAATCTCGCGCCGCGCCGCCAGTGAAATGGAGCTGATGATCGTTACCGGAATGCCGATCAGCAAAGGGCAGGGGGTGGCGATGACCAGCACGGCCAGAAAACGGATCACCTCGCCGCTGGCCAGCCAGGCAAACAGGGCGATGGCAACCGCCACCGGCATGTAAACCGCGCCCAGTTGATCGCCCAGGCGTCTGAGCTTGGGGCGATGCTGCTCGGATGAACGCATGACTTCCATGATCTTGGCATAACGTGAATCGACGGCAAGCTTGTCGGCGCGAATGGTCAATGCCGTATCGCCGTTGACGGCCCCGGACAGCACTTGCGAGCCGCGGACTTTCGACATCATGTACGGCTCGCCGGTCAGATAGGATTCATCCATCGTGCCGGCGCCTTCCAGCACTGTGCCGTCGACCGGACAGATCTCATGCGGCAGAATCAATAAAGTATCGCCGATAACGACTTGCTCGGTAGTAATGTCGATGAGCGTATCGGCTGATTTGCGGTGTGCGACGGACGGCATGCGCCTGGCCAGCGCTTCCAGCACTGAAGAGGCCCGGCGGACCGCGTAGGATTCCAGCACCGCGCCGCCGGCCAGCATTAGCACGACCAGGCTGCCGGCCAGATATTCATGCAGCAGGACGGCCGTGACAATGGACATGCCGGCCAGCAGGTCGGCGCCCAGATCGCGCTGCAACAGCTTGGCGAGCAACTGGTAAAGCAGCGGCACGCCGCCCAGAACCAGGACGGCGATCAGCGGCAGTTCTGCCAGTGAGATGCGAAAACCGAACTGCCCAGAGTAAATGCCTGCATCCGGCGCAGTCAGTGAGACATTGCCCGACAGCGTATAAATTTTATGGCCTGTATCGAGCGCATAGCGCATTACCAGGTAAGCGCCGATGCCGAGCAGGCTCAAAACGGAAATGAGGGTTTCCGATCTTGAGGTTGCTTGTTGGGTATGGGCCATTTTTTAAGTTTATGAGTGAAGATCAATGTCCTCGGTTATTTATCTGATAGACGCTTATAGCCATGAATCATCGCTTTTACCAGGCTTTCACGGTGGATATAGCTTCCGACAGCGACACCCACAATATGCACAACAACCAGCAACAGCGCGAAGTTGGCGAAAAATTCATGAACTTCTTCCCACAATTTTTCATGGCGGGAGTCGACGATTCCGGCCAGAGGACCTGCTCCCTGATCGGCTCCGTAAACCGCAAAACCCGAGATAACGGTCAACAGCAAACTGACCAGCAAAAGCACGATCATGGCGGCTCCGGCCGGATTATGGCCCAGGTAGCGTCTGGATTTCAATGCTATCATGTCTTTGAGATAGCTGATCGACTGACCGGGACTGCACAGAAAATTCGAAAACCTGGCGTATTGATTGCCGATAAATCCCCAAACCAATCTGAAAATCAGCAGCCCGGAAACCAGATAGCCGGCCCAGACATGCGGGGTCAGGAAATCATCCTCTGTCAGATAGGCGGCAAAAAAAGCCGCTACCAACAGCCAGTGGAAAACTCTTAAAGGCAGATCCCAAACCTTAACCCGTTCTTGCGAGTTCATAGTGCTACTCCTTAAGTATAGACAGATATTACTGTATCAAAGCCGCATGAAATAAAAATGAATTCTGTCCTCAGTGAGCCTCGAAAATATTGAGGCAAGACAATTTATAAGCATTTTTTATTGAAGTTGCCCACAGAAGTGGTTGACATGCCCTTTAAATGTACATCTTTGTGGTTCTTCCGGTCTCATCATGCAGATTCATCATCTGAACTGCATTCTGGTCATTGAGCAAGCGTTCAAATGCTTCGGCCGGCAAGGGTTTTGAGAACAGGTAACCTTGCCCAAAGTCGCAGCCGACGCAGGTTAGCAGGTCGCGCTGCTGGGCCGTTTCCACGCCTTCTGCGACCACCTTGATGCCGAGTTTGTGCGCCATGACGATAATGGCTTCGCAGAGCGCCATGTCTTCGGAGCCGGGCGCCAGGTTGCTGACAAAGGCCCGGTCGATCTTGAGGTAGTCGATGTCGAATTTTTTCAGGTAGGACAGCGACGAGTAACCGGTGCCGAAATCGTCCAGGGCGACTTGCACGCCGGCATCGCGGAAATCGAGCAATTGATCGGTGATGGCCGTGCTCGCATCCAGCAATAAGCCTTCAGTGATCTCGATAACGACGCATTGTCCAGGCAGTCCCTGTTGTTGCAGATAATCGAACCAGGCGGCATGGTTGTTGGTTTCATTATGGAACTGAATGGGCGATTTGTTGATGCTGACCTGGAAGTCCGGGTGGTGCCGTTCTCGCCAGTGCTTGACTTGGCGGACGGTCTCGCGGAAGACCCAATCGCCGATGTCGATAATCAGGCCGGTTTCTTCGGCGATCGTGATGAATTCGGCCGGACTGACCATGCCGCGGGTCGGATGCTGCCAGCGAATTAGCGCTTCGGCCTTATGGATAACGCCGGTCGCCAGTTCGACAATGGGTTGGTAAACCAGACTGAACTGGCCGGCGTCGAGTGCGCCGCGCAAATCGTTGGCCAAGCGCATGCGGTTTTGCGCGGCCTCCTGCATGGACGGAATGAAATAGTTGTAGCGATTGCGGCCCTGATTTTTGGAGGCATACATGGCCTGGTCGGCATTCTTGAGCAACGTATCGCAACTGGCGCCATCGATCGGATAAAGGGTGATGCCGATGCTGGCCGACACATAAGCCACTTCATCTCTCAGCTGAAACGGCTCAGCCAGTTTCTTGAGAATCGTGTGCACGACACGTTCGATGACGCCGGCATCATCCAGTTCACTCAGAATGATGGTGAATTCATCGCCGCCCAGACGCGCCACGGTATCGGTTTCACGCACGCAGTGATGCAGACGCTGTGCCGCATCGATCAGCAGGATGTCGCCCATGTCGTGCCCCAGCGCGTCATTGACTTCCTTGAAGCGGTCGAGATCAAGGAATATCACGGCCAGAGGCCGGCACGTACGGCGGGATTTCTTGCATGCCTGTTCCAGGCGATCCTGCAACATGCGCCGGTTTGGCAGACCCGTCAGCGTATCGAAATTGGCTTGCTGCCAGATCAATGCTTCAGCCTCTTTTCTTTTAGTGATATCGCGGGTAATCGACAGTTGGACCAGTTTATCGCCCGGTTTGCCTGAAAAAGGCACGGCATGGGTTTCCATCCAGCGGCGCGTGCCGTGCAGGCCGATGATCTCGAATTCAAGCGTGCCTTTTTGTCCCTGGCAGACTTGCTCGTTTAACTCCTGAAAGGCATCCAGATGCTCGGGGGCAATGACAGAATAGAAGTTCTGGCCGATGACGTCGGCCTCATCGTCTGACTCGATCATTTTAAGGCCGGCTGCATTCATGGACAGCAGTATGCCATCGCAGTCTATGATCTTCACGCACTCAGGCGAAGTTTCGATGATTGTGCGCAAATATTGCGAGCTTTCGCGTAGCGCATCGCTGGCCAGTTGTCTCTCGATCGCAATGCCCGCCAGCTTGGCAGACTGCTCAATCAGGTCGATTTCTCCGGCAGCCGGTGCTTTGACTACATGATGGTAAATGGCGAAGGTGCCGAGCACCTTGCCGTCAGCGGCCTTGATGGGAACCGTCCAGCAGGCGTGCAGGTTGGCTCTGGCGGCCAGTTTCTTAATCGGCTGCCAGTAGGGATGCGAGGCAATATCCTCGACAATGACATTCCGGCCCGTAAAGGCCGCAGTGCCGCAAGAACCTACGCCCATGCCGATGGGCAGGCCATGAATGGCGGCATTATAGAAATCCGGCAGGCTGGGTGCGGCGCCCGTCAACAGACGCTTGCCCTCGTCATCCAGCAACATGATTGAGCACAGAATGGCAGGGTTTTGCGATTCCATGCTCAGCGCCAGGGCTCTCAGTATCTCCGGCAGCGGCAGGCTTTTTGATATCAGCTCCAGCACATGACTGCGCGAGCGATTACCCATTTCCACGCGCTTGCGCTCGGTAATGTCGGTTTGCGTTCCGATCATGCGCAGCGCCTTGCCGGCGGCATCGCGGCTGACTACCATGCCGCGCGTCAGCAGCCACCGCCAGCCGATATCCCGATACCGGGCGCGGTGCTCGTTATTGAAAGCGAGCGTCATGCCGTCCAGGTGCGCGTACAGATCTTTCATCATGCGGGCATAGTCCTCCGGATGGATGGTCGATCTCCAGTGGCGGTATTGGCTCTGTCGCTCCTTGTCGGCAAATCCCAGTATTTCATGGCAGCGCTCGGAGAAGAAGACTTCGCCGGTCTGGAAGTTCCAATCCCATACGCCATCGCCGGCGCCTTCCAGCGCAAATTTCCAGCGCTCTTCACTGGTGCGCAGCGCGGCTTCGCTTTCCCGGCTCCTGGAAATGGTCAAGGCCTGTGTCATGCCGACTATTGTCAGCACGAACAGATAAAGCCATAAATTGACCAGCCCTGTTTGTGCGATGTCTGTGGCAAAATAACCGATGCCGTTCATCGCACCCTGCAGCGCTTGCAGCGCCGTCATGCCGATGACCAGCAAGACGCCGTGACGGCCAAAGCGGGCAGCGCTCCAGGTAATGAAGGGAAATATCAGAAAGCCTTTCGGGAAATCGCCCAGGCTGTCATGAAACCAGTCCATATATACGATCTGTCCAGCGATAAAAGACAAACCGAAACAACTCGCGGTTTCTAATGCGCGTTGGCGCTGGAACCAGCCGCGAGGCATTCTGCGCCATACCAAAATCAGCGGTGTTGCCAGAATGATGCCAAGCATATCGCCCATCCACCAATGAAGCAGGTTCGGCATCATCGTTTGCTGTGTCAGGAGCCCGGTCAACAGCAAAGCCGTAGCGACAGTCGATGCGCTGACGCTGGCGCCGGCAGCAGCCGTCAGCATCAGCCAAAGATAATCGCGGGGATGAGTCAGTGCGGAATTGAAGCGGCCCGGCCGGGACAGCAGCCAAAGACAGACAAACGCCTCCAGCGTATTGCCGGCCGCGATGAACAGCGACGCCCAGGCAGGGCTGCCCGCCATCAGGCTGCCGATGAAAGCGCCGACAAAAATGCCGGGCCAGTATTTCCTGCCGCCGATCAACAGCGTAGCAAGCGCCAGGCCGCTGGGCGGCCATATGACGGAAACCATGCCGTTTACAGAAAAGTAAACAAGCACGATAAAGGCAAGCAGCGCATATACAAGCGCCAGGGCAACAAGCCCTAGTACATCAGTCCAGCGATAAATCAATAATCCATTCAAGACACTTTTACCCAAGAGTGCGTTATCGACGGCGGCAAGTTGTGCAAAGGCCGAAATGCCGGGTTAAACAACAGCAAAATTTTACCCGGTTATCCTGGAGTTTTATACCCGTCTCTTAAACGGTTTCAAGCAGCTTTTCAAATTCATTAGCCGGCAAGGGTTTTGAAAACAGGTAACCTTGCCCAAAGTCACAGCCGATGCTGGCCAGTAGATCGCGCTGCTGGGCCGTTTCCACGCCTTCCGCGATCACCTTGATGCCGAGCTTGTGCGCCATGACGACAATGGCCTCGCAGAGCGCCATGTCTTCGGAGCCGGGCGCCAGGTTGCTGATAAATGACTGGTCGATCTTGAGGTAGTCGATGTCGAATTTTTTCAGGTAGGACAGCGACGAGTAACCGGTGCCGAAATCGTCGATCGATACCTGTATGCCGGCATCGCGGAAATCAAGCAATTGATCGGTGATGGCCGTGTTCGCATCCAGCATGATGCCCTCGGTGATTTCGACGACGATGCTTTGCCCGGGCAGTCCTTGTTGCCGCAGGTAATCGAGCCAGGCGGTATGATTCTCGCCTTCATAGTGAAATTGGACGGGCGATTTATTGATGCTGACCTGGAAATCCGGTTGGTGCCGTTCTCGCCAGTGCTTGACCTGGCAGGCGGCCTCGCGGAAGACCCAATCGCCGATGTCGATAATCAGGCCGTTTTCCTCGGCGATCGCGATGAACTCGGCCGGGCTGACGATGCCGCGGGTCGGATGCTGCCAGCGAATCAACGCTTCGGCCTTATGGATAACGCCGGTCGCCAGTTCGACAATGGGTTGATAAATCAGGCTGAACTGGCCGGCGTCGAGCGCGCCGCGCAAATCGTTGGCCAGGCGCATGCGGTTTTGCGCGGCCTCCTGCATGACCGGTATAAAATAATTGTAGCGATTGCGGCCCTGGTTTTTGGAGGCATACATGGCCTGGTCGGCATTCTTGAGCAATGCATCGATGCCTTTGCCGTCGTTCGGATAGAAGGTGATGCCGATGCTGGCCGAGACATAAGCCACTTCGTGCTTCAAATGGAACGGTTCAGACAGCTTTTTCAGGATGTCCTGGGCAATGCGTTCCACGTTGCCGGGATCGTGGAGATCACTCAGGATAATCGTGAATTCGTCGCCGCCTAGCCGGGCTACGGTATCGGTTCCACGCACGCAGCTGCTCAGCCGTCGGGCGCTTTTCTTGAGCAGGATGTCGCCCATGTCATGGCCTAAAGTATCATTGACTTCCTTGAAGCGGTCTAGGTCCAGAAGCATCAGCGCCATCGGCAGGCCGGTGCGGTCGCTTTTCTTGATTCCCTGTTCCAGGCGGTCCTGGAACAGGCAGCGGTTAGGCAGGCCGGTCAGCGAGTCGAAATTGGCCTGCTTCCAGATGGTTTGCTCGGCCAGTTTCTGATTCGTGATATCCGAGAAGATGGCGATGCGCTGATGCACTTCACCGGCACTGTCGTAAATGGTGTTGATCATCAGCCATTCGTAGTACTCTTCGCCATTTTTACGCCGGTTCCAGACTTCGCCCTGCCAGCGGCCGGTTTTTTCCAGCTTATGCCACATGTCCCGGTAGAAGGCGATGTCATGCCGGCCGGACTTGAGCAGTTTGGTAGACCGGCCGATCGCTTCCTGCTCGGTATAGCCGGTCAGCTGCGTAAAAGCGGGATTGATGGCGACAATGTGATTGGAGGCATCGGCGACCATAATAGCTTCGCCGATAGCATGGCAGACTGTGGCTGAAAATTTCAGCTTCTGCTCGAATTGCTTGCGCTCGGTAATATCGATGACGCTGGCGATGGTGTTCAGACGATTGTCGAGTTCGATAACGCTCATGCCGATTTCGACGGGAAATTCGGCGCCGTCTTTGCGGACGCCGGATAGCCACTTAGGGATGCCCGCTGGCAGCGGATGCCGGCTGCGCGCGGATTCGGCGCGGCGCCGGCTATGGCCGGCGCTGGAGAACTTTGGCACCAGCAGGTCGATATTAAGGCCGATCAGCTCGGGGAAGGGGTAAGCGAATGTGTGCACGGCAACCTGGTTGGCGAATAGAACAGTGCCATCATTATCGACCAGAAGCATGCATTCCTGCGATGCTTCCAGGAGGGTATGAACCAGTGACCACTGCATCTGCTTGATCTCGCTGATGTCTCTGTATGTGCCGGTCATGTGCAACGGATTGCCGGCGGCATCCCGGCGGATTACCCTGCCACGCGCACCCAGCCATTTCCAGTTGTTATTCGGATATCGGATGCGGTGTTCAGCGACAAAAGAAGCGGTCCGTCCTTCGAGATGGGTTTGCAGATCGTACATCAGACGTTCATAGTCGGCAGGATGTATGATCGATTTCCAGTCCTGATCGCTTATTTTCTGTTCATCCAAGGGAAAACCGAGCATATCCTTGCTGTATGGCGACAGAAAGATTTCATGCGTTTGCAAATTCCAGTCCCATACGCCATCGCCGGCACCTTCCAGCGCGAATCGCCAGCGTTCATCGCCGGCATGCAGCGCGGCTTCGCTTTCCCGGTTCCGGGAAATGGTCAAAGCTTGCGTCATGCCGACTATTGTCAGCACGAACAGATAAAGCCATAAATTGACCATCTCGGTTTGTTCACTGTCCGCGGCAAAATAACCGATGCCGTCTACCCCGCCCAGCAGCGCTTGCAGCGCCGTCATGCCGATGACCAGCAAGACGCCGTGACGGCCAAAGCGTCCGGCGCTCCAGGCAACAAAGAAGAACATGATGAAGCCGTTGGCAAAATTGCCGAAAGTATCAATGAACCAGTCAAGAAAGATGATCTGGCCTGCCAAAAAAGACAGGCCGAAACAGGCCAGGGTTTCAAACATGCGCCGGCGTTCAAACCAGTTGGACGGCGGTTGTTGCCACACCAGTATCAATGGCGTTACCAGAATAATACCCAACGTGTCTGCCATCCACCAATGCAGCAAACTGTCCGGAAACATTTTTACGGTGATTAAACCGGCCTGCCAAAGTGCCGCGACACCGGCCAGCGCTGCTGCAACGGCAGCAATCGCTCCGGCCAGCGCCAGTTGGCAATAGTCACGCAGATGTATCAGTGCCGGATCGAATCGATGCGGAGCCCATTTTTTCCAGGCTGATTCTTGCCCAAGTATCCAGGCGGCAAGCAGAGGTTCGATGGTATTGCTCAACGCAATCAGAAACGATGGCAGCACGGCATTTCCGAGCGCGAGTTGAGCGAGCAAGGAGCCCGTCAATAAGGCAGGCCAGTATCGCCTGCCACTGATCAACAATGCGGCTAATCCTAGGCCGCCGGGGAGCCAGACAACGGAAATGGTTGCCGCGTCGATAGTCAATCTGGTCAGGGCAATGGAGATCAACAATGCGTAGGCCAGCATCAGGCTGGTTAATTGAGCAAAATCAGACCGGTGATAACCCCGTAATTGATTCAGGATGTTTTTACCTGGAAGTGTTTGGGCAAGGAAAGATTTCACGGATTGCTACTGAAGGTTGAAGAACTGCTATAAAAGTATTCTATACAGTTTGTTTTCCAGATAAATAAACAGACACTGCAGGCAATATATTGCTCTGCTTGCCTCACGCTTTTCTCAAAATCTTAATGTCGGGTCTGAATGCTCTCATGCGTGTTTTGCCTGTCAAAAGTGTGAAAGTATTCGATACTAAGAAATTTAACCACGAAGGATACGAAGAGCACGAAGCTTTAAAGTATTGATCAGCTTGATTTTATTCTTCGTGGTGAATAAGCCTTTTCATGACGTTTTTGATTTGAATGCAGTGCATGAAGCGAAGCATGATATTCAGAGCGATTTCTTTTTTATCGACGGTAGACGGAACAGGCTCTTGTTCGTCACCATCTGTTTTTTAATAGTTTTTCACTAACTACGACTCTATTGATAGCGATCAATGAAAACGCAACAGCAAACAGATGTATTGCATTATGGCCAAAATGCAGTTTTTCTTGGTTTGTAAGTCTTTGCGGACAGGAAGTGTATCAAAAATTCTCGGTACTTCCTAAACATAAGTTCATGGTCAGAAATATCTATCGGTATATCGTCTCTGGTTTTAGCCACTGTTTGAAAGGTTGGAAAGTTAGGCTCAGACGGGTAATATACGCGGGCCATGCTATTCAAAATAGAGCTGGCTTCTTGTATTAGCCTTTTGTTATTTTCTTTAAAATTGTAGTGTCCACTTTTTACTAAGAGTGTCTAAAAATAAAGGCCTGCCAAAATAACGACACTACGAAGGTCATATTCTTAATTATAGGTTATATAAATGCGTAAATATCTTTTAAACCTCAGTTTCTTTGCTCTGGCTGCGTCTGCCTTTGCTGCCGGTCCTTCAGTGGCGATTGCGGCTGAAGAAGCGCTTCCCGAACAAATAATGGCTCAGATTCAAAAAAAACATCCGAATGCTGCGGATATCAAAGCTGAGCAAAAAACGCACTTTGGTCAGGCCGTGTACGAAGTCCATTTCAAAGAGGGCGAAAACGAGCAAATTGAACTGTATAGAAAAGACGGGCATTTTTATGTCAGCGGCGAAAAAATTGAAGCATCAAGCCTGATTCCTGATCCAGTCAATGACAATCTGAAATCGACTTTTTCAAAATATGAAATTAAAGAGGCTATATTAATCGTCAACCCTAATGGTCCGGGCGAGGAATATGATTTATCCATAGTCTCTGACAATCGGACCTGGAACGTTACGGTTGATAACAAGGGCAATATTATCAAGAAAGAACGCGAAGAATAATAAAGGTGCTGGCTGTCTTATCGGCCTTTCCATTACATGCGCTTGCTTATTATTGAAGACAATCAGGATCTATGCAGCGAATTGGCCGATTTTCTTGAGCTGCAGGGCGATACGATCGATACCGCCGCTGACGGAATTACCGGCTTGCATCTGGCGGTGGTCAATGAGTATGACGCCATTATTCTGGATTTGACGCTGCCCGGCATGGACGGGCTTGAACTGTGCCGGCGCCTGCGGCAGGATGCCGGCAACTGGGTGCCGATATTGATGCTGACGGCGCGCGATACCTTGGATGACAGGTTAAGAGGCTTTGAGCGGGGAGCGGATGATTATCTGGTTAAACCTTTTTCCTTGAAAGAATTAAGATACAGGCTGAAAGCATTGACGCGCCGCACTGCCGGCCTGCATCAACAGACGACATTGACTGTCGGCGATTTGGTGCTGACGCCCGAAACGCGCGAGGTGAGGCGGGGCGCTAAGCCGATCGAGCTGACCGCGATTGAATTCCAGATTCTGGAAGTGCTGATGAGGCAATCGCCGCGGGTCGTGTCCAGGCAACATCTTGAATACAGCATATGGGGGGATGCGCCTCCCGATGGCGAGGCGCTGCGCGTACACATCCATCATTTGCGCCATGCCATCGATAAATCATTCAGTACACCGTTGCTGCATACCATTCGCGGCGTGGGTTATCAGTTAAAGCCAAGCGATGCCATACCGACATAAAATCAGATTCCGGATATTTCTGTCCTATCCCTTGTTGGGCCTTCTGTTGAGCCTGTTTATGATCACATTCCTGATACTGGCCTTTGACACTTTGGAAAAGCAGGTGATGGGGGCTTACCTGGCTGAGGAACTCGATCATTTCATACAGGTGACGGACCGCAGCCCGGCTTTATCGATGCAGCAGTCCAAAAACTGGACCGTCTATAAAGTGGAAGATGGCAAATTGCCGAATGAAATCAGCTTCCTGTCGACCTATTCCGAGGGTATTCATGATGTTGAGCATAATCAGCACAGTTATGACGTTGTCATTAAGAGGCATGGCAAAAACCACTATTATATAGTCTACGATGATACCGGCTTTGAAACCCTTGAATACAATCTCACAACCTATCTGATCGCTGCTGTCATCATTATTCTCTGGCTGGCTACCTGGTACGGGCTTTGGCTTTCCAAAAAAGTGATCGAACCGATAGCGACGCTGGCCCGGCGCATCAAAACGCTAAACCCGGAAAACTCCACCGAGTACCTGTCGAAGGACTATACCAATGATGAGGTCGGCATGCTGGCTCTGGAATTCGATGCCTATAAAGAGCGTCTGCAGGCATTGATCCAGCGCGAAAGAGAATTTACCGGCAATGCCAGTCATGAGTTAAGAACCCCTCTGGCCATCATTATGGCTGCCAGCGAAGGCCTGCTGCTGCGGAGCGACCTGCCTGACGAAATCAGGCCGCGTATAGAGCGTATTCAACGTTCGGCCATTGAAATGAAGGAACGCCTGGCCACTTTGTTAGGTTTGGCCCGCAGTCCGGTATCGACGAACGAGACAACCAATAAAATCGAGCTGACAACGATAATTGATCAGCTGATAGAGGACCACAGAAACTTGCTGAATAAACAGGTGAAGGTCATCAAGCAAGTCAACGGACCGTCCGGCATTAATGCCTCACCGCCTATTATTTCAATGTTGATGGGCAATCTGATAAGGAATGCGTTCCTTTATACCAGCCAAGGCTCAGTGACGATATCTCTTGACGAGCATGCGTTTGCAGTGACCGATACGGGGCAGGGTATCGATAAGGATGAGATTGACCGGATATTTGAACGGGGTTATCGGGGAACGTCCAGTCAGGGGAGCGGGCTGGGCTTGGCCATTTCCAAACGTATTTGCGAGTACTACGGCTGGCAACTGAGAATCGACAGTGTTAAAGGCACAGGCACGCAAGTGCAATGGCTGTTTGGTTCGTCCTCAATTACCTGACAATTCGGTTCCCAGATAGGCCATCTGGGAACCGGTGTGAAAAGCTCTGTCGTTTTATCGGTAATTGGTCACAGGCTTACCGAAAAAGCGAACCTCCTCTAATTATTATTATTTCGCGTCTGGTACGTATTTTTTGCTTGGATCGTGTCCAGGTACGTAAGCTGAGTTATGAACGTCTTCAGCTATTAATCTTTTTGCCGTTTCGTATTTTCCGTGCTCACCACCTTTAATCATGAAAACCACTGCGCCAAAAGCAATCACGCCAGCACCTACATACAGCCAAAAATTATCTTTTTCTTGTTGCTCAATCATTTCATTTACCTTAAGAATATATGAATATTTAAAAATATATGAATATTTAAAAATGCTGTAAAGTACGACAGCGAGGTAACTATAACACAATAACCATAAAAAAAAAGTGGTTTATAAAAAAAATACCATAATTTTTTTAATGAAAATGAGCTTAATGAAAAATTAACGCTACATTAACCATGAATTAACCGGGAAACTTTTACACTGTTCTCTTTATTTACGAAGAGAATTAGTTTTGAGCGATTCGATCAGGCTGGATTTTGATAAGTTTTTCGTGGTCCACTTTGTCATTCCGTTTCTGTTGTTCGCAGTTGTGTTTGGAGCTCTGGAGTTCTTCCGTGCGGACTTATGGATTACCGGACATTTTTATAATGCCAGCCTGCACCAGTGGCCTTACAAAGAAAACTGGCTGGCTGAAGACATTTTGCATATCGGCGGACGCAATTTAACTTATCTATTGGCAACGGCCATAATGCTGTGCTGGCTCATTTCATTCAGGCCAGATTCAATCCTTTATCCTCATCGCCGGCATCTGCTTTTCTTATTGGCTTCGGGCATCAGCGGGCCCTTGATTATCATACTGTTGAAAAGCTACACGCACGTCGATTGTCCCTGGAGTCTCGCGCTGTTTGGCGGCGATAAACCCTATATACGTTTATTCGATTACGCAGGCGGCCAACTGAAAGCAGGGCATTGTTTTCCTGCCGCACATGCCGGTTCAGGGTTCACTTTCCTCAGCCTTTACTTTTTTCTGCTTATGGCGAAGCCGGACTATAAGTTTTACGGACTGTATTTCGGTTTGGCTTTGGGCACTCTTTACGGCGCTGCTCAGCAAATGCGCGGCGCGCATTTTTTAAGCCATGACGTATTTGCGCTGGCCGTGTGTTGGTTTTCTTCATTGGTATTATTCATGCTGTTTTTCAGGAGACAATTTCAGTGGGTGTAGCAACAAGATTGTTTGAGAAATCACGATTCACCACTATTCTGCTGTTTTTATTGATTAACCTGACCAGTTTTGCATTGGTCAGAGTTGCATTGCTGATCAAGCAATTGGCTGACCTGGATGTTTCGTTTTATTCAATAGCCCTGGCTTTTCTATTGGGTTTTGCCAATGATCTGGCTTTTTTCAGTTATCTGCTGATTCCGTTTTCACTGTATCTGCTGGTTCTGCCGAACGCAGCCTATCAAAGCAAAATCAACAGGATCATTGTCTCTGCCGGCTTTTTTATCAGTTTATATGTGCTGTTTTTTGTCGAGGCTTCGGAATGGACATTCTGGGACGAATTCGGGGTCAGATTCAACTTTATTGCCGTCGACTATCTGATATACACCCATGAGGTGGTGCACAACATTATTGAATCGTATCCGCTGGGCTGGATTCTGTCGGGGCTTTTAATCGTGACGATTGTCTGTTTTCTGGCGATGGGAAAATTGCTGTCGAAGAGCTTTAACGCCAGAGAACCTTTTGCTTTGCGGCTGAAAATCACAGCTTCCTTACTGAGCCTGCCGCTTATCAGCTATGTCGCGGTCGGGCAGCCAGCGCATCAGTTTTCCTCCAATACTTACCTGAATGAACTGGCCGCCAATGGCCCTTACCAGTTTTTCGCAGCGTTTCGCAACAATGAACTCGACTATCGTCATTTCTACAAATTGGGCGATGACAAACGGTTATCCGGTACGATCAGGGCAGCACTGGCCGCAGAGCCTTTGTCAGACGTTGGCGAGAGACTGTATGACATCAAGCGAATGATCAGTCAGTCCGGCGAAGAAAAACATCTGAATGTGATCTTGATTACCGTCGAGAGCCTGAGCGCCGAGTTTTTAACCGCTTTCGGCAATAATGAGCATATTACGCCGTTCATGGATGAATGGTTTAAACAAGGGCTCTTGTTTACCAACTTTTATGCAACCGGCACGCGCACGATCCGCGGACTTGAAGCATTAACCCTGTCGATTCCGCCAACACCCGGACAATCTATTGTCAAGCGGCCAGATAATAGTAAGTTGTTCAATCTGGGGCATGTTTTCCAGTTGCGCGGTTACGATACGGCATTTTTATATGGCGGCCGAGGATATTTCGACAACATGAACGCTTTTTACGCCGGCAACGGTTACCGCGTCGTCGACCAGACCGATTTCACTGCCGAGGAAGTGACATTTTCCAACGCCTGGGGGGTATCGGATGACATTATTTTCAAGCGCACGATCAAGGAAGCGGACCTGGATCATCAAAACCGCAAGCCGTTTTTCTTTCAAATCATGACCACGAGCAACCATCGGCCTTATACCTATCCTGAAGGCAAGATCGATATTCCGTCGGGCACAGGGCGCACCGGCGGGGTCAAGTATACCGATTACGCGCTGCAGGAATTTATCGCTCTGGCCAGAACCAAACCCTGGTTTGACGATACCCTCTTCGTCGTGGTTGCGGATCACTGCGCCGGCAGCGCGCGCAAAGTGGATCTGCCCGTGGACAGGTACCATATTCCGTTGTTTATCTATGCGCCCAAGCATGTACCGGTCCAGCGCAATGATATTTTGTCCAGTCAGATCGATGTCGCCCCGACCATTCTGGGGCTTTTAAACTTCAGCTATGAAAGCCAGTTTTACGGACGCGATCTTATGCGTACCCATAAGGACGAGGGCAGGGCGCTGATCAGCAATTACCAGAAACTGGGCCTGTTTAAAGACAACAAGCTGGTATATCTGTCGCCACAGCAGAAGATTGATGTGATAGCCGATCCTTTGGGCGCGCATCAGCCCATCGACATCAATTCAGAGATTCCATTGGTTGAGGAAGAAATGGCGTATTATCAATCGGCTGACTATATCTGGTCTCACCGTTTAAATCGGTATCAGTAAAGCGAGACTGTGAAGACAGGGTACATATTAGGGCATGGACGTGGCCAGGGTTATTTATGAGAAGCTTTCACAGTCTCTTTATCTGGTCTAGTGAGCATATCTTAACGAGCGAAACTGGGCGTGAATCTGGCTGTGGTCGGAAGGCAGCAAGCGATCAAACTCCTGTTTGACCACCTTGTAACATTCGCAGACCCGCTCTTCCAGTCCCGGCCGGTCCAGTATCGTGATATGGCCACGGCTATACTGGATCAGGCCGGCATGCTGTAGTTTGCCGGCCGCTTCCGTAACGCCTTCGCGCCGCACGCCGAGCATATTGGCGATCAATTCCTGGGTCATGGTCAGTTCATTCGAAGGCAGTCGATCCAGACTCAGCAACAACCAACGGCATAATTGCTGGTCCACCGAGTGATGCCGATTGCAGACGGCCGTCTGCGACGTCTGCGTCATCAGCGCCTGCGTGTAATGCAGCAGCAGTTGATGCAACATGCCATAGCGGCGTCCGCCGGAACGATTGAATTCCTGTCTGAGGATGGTGCCTTTCAAGCGATAGGCGTGTCCCGCGCTTTGCACGACCGCCCGATTCGGCATGGTTCCGCCGCCCATGAACAAGGCGACCCCTACCATGCCTTCATTGCCGACTACGGCAATTTCAGCCGATGCGCCATTTTCCAGCACATAAAGCAAGGATACGATGCAAGTCGTAGGGAAATAGACATGACACAATGGATCGCCCGACTCATAAAGCGCTTCGCCGAGGGGCATCGGGACCAGTTCCAGATGCGGCGCCAAACGCTCGAAAATGAGTGGAGGCAGCGCACTTATAAGGTAATTTTGTCGAGGGTTATGTATAGACATAATTAAACTTTGGCTGGTTTAAATTGCGACGAATTGTCCTTTGGCTAAAAGCCGAGGACAATAAGCATGAATACTTAATGTTATGTTTATTAAGGATTTTTTAATGTAAATACAAGAGGTCAAAGAGCAATTCAATACGCTCGCTCTAAAGTAGAAACGCATTCAAGCGTGTAGAACATGACAAAAGGCCAAGGTTCAATAAGCAGTTATCTGTTCGATACCGAACAGATCTTCTATCGAATTTCAGTCATTTTTTAGGGTTGGAGATTAAATAACGATCCGTGAATGTCATGATAATAATCGCCCAAGGCCGAAAAAGTTTTTATGGCAGTTTATATATCGTCCTGATCAGTAGTTTGATGTGGTACGGCTGCGCCAAGGAAGAGGCGGAGGGACAAGACAAAAAAAGTCTGCCAGTGTCCCAATCGACTTATAAGGAGGTCGGCGAGGCTTCCTGGTACGGCCCCGGATTTCATGGTCGTGAGACTGCCAGCGGCAAGGTTTTCGATCAAAAAGACATGACGGCCGCCCATCCCCGTCTGCCGCTGGGGACAGAAGTTGAAGTAACAAATCTCGAAAACAAGAAAAAGGTCGAGGTCGAGATCACTGACCGGGGGCCCTATGTCAAAGATCGCATCATTGATTTGTCCAAAGAAGCCGCGAAGAAACTTGATATGCGAGAGGAAGGCGTAAGTAAGGTTAAGATTGAGTCTACAGAGCCAGTCAAAAAGAACTCATCCAATAAGGCCGAGACGAAACAGACGGGTGAAACGCAGACAAAATCTGCCAAGAAACAAAAAAACTCTACAAAGAAAAAGTCCGCCTCCAGCTCGTCTGCCAAAGCAAAATAAATCATGCAATGCGCTTTTATGTTCGACAGCGAACCGACAGCTGCGGATTTCAAATCTAAAATTATTTTAGGTCATGCATTAAGGCCAGCCTTTGACAGAGCCGGTTTTTTGCTGAATAACTGAATCTTTAACAGACTGGCCCAATTGACGCATCGCCTTTATCTGATGAAGCGTTGCTGCTTCACTCCAAGGGCTTGTGCCATCTAATATCCGGGTATAAATCATGATCGACCGTCATCATTTAATTATTCATCTGGAGAGTTAGTTATGAAATCAATCAAATATAGCCCAGCATTTGTTCTAGCTCTGATATTGGCATCGATAACCGGTTGCGCAACCACTGATACAACCTCGGATACAATGGCCGGGAAAAGCAAAACCTCCGGTCAGTATGTTGATGACAGCACGCTCACCACCAAGGTAAAAGCGGCCATATTTAATGAGCCCGGCCTGGAATCCGCTGATATCAATGTTGAAACAAACCAAGGCAATGTGCAGTTAAGCGGTTTTGTGGAATCTCGGGACGATATCACCCGAGCGGTTGAGGTTGCTCAACGAGTCAATGGCGTCAGATCGGTAAAAAATGATATGCGGCTTAAAGAGACAAGCTATAGATAGGCTTGACGCGCTGCAAGCCCCCTACCAGCGTAGAGGCTTGCGTATTTTTTGGGTAGACACACGGTCCAGCACCGGTTGGAGGAGTCGCCATGACTGAAAAACACTATTTGACTGATATCCAGACCTTGCGCAAGCAGGCACGACAGCATATCGATGACGGTGCCGTGACGGCAGGTTATACGGCTGATGCGCAGATGGTCATCAAGCTGCTTAATGATGCGTTGGCCACGGAAATGGTATGCGTGCTGCGTTACCGCCGCCACTATTTTATGGCTCAGGGCATTCAGTCCAAGAGCATCGCCGACGAGTTTCTCGTACATGCTAACGAGGAACTGGGCCACGCCGATCAGATTGCGCGGCGCATCGTACAGTTGGGCGGCGAGCCCGATTTCTCGCCGGACAGTCTGTCCGGGCGCAGCCATGCGGAATATGTGGAAGGCGATTCGCTGGTCGATATGATCAAGGAAGATCTGGTGGCTGAACGCATCGCCATCGACAGTTATCGGGAGATGGTCCAGTACCTGGGCGACAGCGATCCGACCACGCGTACTATGCTGGAAGGCATCCTGGCTGTAGAAGAGGAACATGCCGACGAACTGGCCGATCTGCTGCAAGGAAGAATGGCGGAAGCGAGTCCATGAAACCATGTGCTTCAAACCTTAATCCAGGGGGGACCGGCCGATATCGTCGTGCCGGGGCGGGCGCACTGCCGGTTTTGACGATAAATTTGGATGCAATCTACCGAATCAGCTGCGGCAATTTTTAGACTTCTTTCTGCGACATAAGGTCGCAGCGTACAGCCAGCCCGGCAGCAAGGATGCAGCACTGATCTTTATGTGCGTTATCGAACCGACTATACGGCATCTTTCTACTACCATGCCAACTAAGATACATCACAGTGAGCTGCATGAAATAGCAGAAAATGTATTGATAACAGCATCTCGTAATTACCATTTCAGCCGGCTATTTGGTCAGCGGGTACGATAACGGTGCAGTGTCGGCAAGCCTGAAACGGTTCAGAGGAGACATAATTATGGGTAAGTATGTGCTTGCATGGTTATTGGGTGTGCCAGTGTTTGTGCTGGTCATTATCTATCTGATCTTTAATCATTAATTTCTACTCCAAGGGTTCTGGCCGCTGAGCTTCAGCGTTCAGAATCGGAGCAAACAGCATGTGTCATATAGGGGCACTTTTTTCGAGATCTTTATGATCTTAACCTTTCTTCGATAGAGGAGACCACTATGGAAACGACAAGACAAAGTACAGGCGAAGCTGTTGAGCGCGCTGGCGAAAAGGTTGAACGTGTTAAAGCCGGTGCGCATGAAGCCGTAGATAGAGCCGCAGAAGTCACTCATAGAGCTGCGGAAGTCATCGGTGAGAAAAGCGATCAAATGATGGATGCGCAAGAACGGCTGATGGAACATGCGCGCGAGTATGTGCGCGAGAATCCGGTGACATCGTTAGGCATAGCATTGGGCAGCGGGTTTATATTAAGCCGCCTGATGGGCCATCGCTAAATCGAGTGTGGGTGTTTTAAACAGCCACTTTAAGAAAGGAAGGGGAGGCAAAGAAACCCTAGCGATTAAAAAAATGTACATGACGCTTACGCGTTGCCGCAAGGCAGATTAATTTGTCCGGTTCCTTTTGAGAAAGACATGTATTTGAAGCCCCATCGACAACGCGTCAGGTTATGTCGCAGCGATGGCGTTGCGCGGAAGCGTAGCGCCATCATACCCAAGGATCAAGACAAGTTTGCAGGTATCGCCGACGTTTTTTTCTTCATGCTGTAGCCCGACCTTGCTTTCAGGAGTGGCGGAAACTGGGCATTTTAAGTTGATAGGCTCACGACAATTGTTGCTTGATCTTAAATTATTGATGGGAAATTGTTTTGTCGCTGAAAAGGCTGGCTGGGAGAGCAAATGGGCCTTGAAACTAATGAGGTTTTTATTTTAAGGAGAATAGTTATGTCAAAACGATTATCACTACTGACCGTGACATTGGCTGCCGGCTTAACGTTGGTGACAGGTCTGGCCGAAGCCGGAACTACCGGCAGTCCTGTTGAAAATACCGAACGCAATGTGCGTGATAAGGGCGATAAAACATTAACGCCTGAGGACCAGCTTGAGAATGAGGCTGATGTCAAGATCACGGCAGATATCCGCAAAGCCATTACCGACGATGAGTCGTTGTCGACCAATGCCCATAATGTGAAGATTATCACGCGCAACGGTATGGTAACTTTGCGCGGGCCCGTCAACAGCCCAGAGGAAAGAACCAAGCTGCAAGCCATCGCTCAGAAAACGCCTGGGGTTAGTATGGTTCATAATGAGCTTGAAATAAAAGCGCCATAATTTGGTTGAAGGAGAATGTCATGAACAAAGCAGTTTTTTGCATCGCTCAAACTAACGACCAGGTGGAACATATCATCGGCCAACTGAAAGCGGCCGGTTTTGACAACAACGATATTTCCGTGCTGTTGCCGGACAAATGCAGTGATCATGAATTCGGCCATGAAAAACACACCAAATCACCTGAGGGCACAGCTATCGGCGGTACTCTAGGTCTCGGCACAGGCGCTATATTGGGCTGGCTGGCCGGCATCGGTTCGCTGGCTATTCCGGGCATAGGTCCATTTATTGCTGCGGGCCCTATTATGGGCGCCTTAAGCGGCGCGGCTATTGGCGCCACTACCGGCGGTCTGGCTGGTGCACTGATCGGGGCAGGCATTCCGGAATATGAGGCTAAACGATATGAAGGCCGGCTTCAGGGCGGCAATGCGCTGATTTCAGTTCATACCGAAACTTCGGAAGCGCGCTCCAAAGTGAAAGAGATTTTCGAAGAAGCCAATGCCGAAGATATTTCAACAACGGGTGAAGTTGAGCCGCCACATCATTAAATCATCTTTTTTCATCCAAACCAGATCAGGAGATTCATATGGCAAGCATTGATAAAGTTGAGAAATTGCTGAAGAACGAATTGGCTGCCACAGAGACCTATCATAAGGCATTGGAAAAATTCGAAGAAGAGAATCAACGCAGGGAAATCGTCTATCTAGAGCCTATCTATGAAGAACATACCGAAGCCGTTTCCGAGCTGCAGGAAAAAATTCAGCAAATGGGAGGTGCGCCTACCAGCGACTCCGGCCTATGGGGCTCCTGGTCCGAGGCTGTCATGAGCGGCGCAGAGCTGATCGGCAAGGATGCCATGCTGAATGCCTTGCTGGCTGGAGAAAAAAGCGGTCTGGATGATTATGAACAAGCGGCGCAGGATCCCGATATGCCTTCAGAGGTGAGTGCGCTGATTCAGACGAAGTTTGTGGCTTCGCAGCAAGAAAATATCCGGGCGCTCAATCGACTGCTTAGCGGCTAGCCATTCGTCTTCGGGCAAGTGCCTGTTCATGGTTCTTGCGTTATCTGGGTCTTACAGGCCTTTGTTGAGAAATACGAGGCGATATTTCGAAACGCGCTAATCAGGTCAGCACATTCAACCTGGATGCTGTTTCACATTCGCTAAACAGAGCCCTTTTTGCAAATTGAATCATCAGCTGAGGTCAGTATGAAAACATTGAATTCCTCCAAGAAAAGGTTTTGGTTGCCAATTGCTTTCGTTGTCGGCATGGCTTGCATCGTCCAGTCGGCCCATACCGCTGGTATGGGATCGGAAGGCGGTGCCGGTGGCGCCGCGGATCAAGGGGAGGTCATGAGAAAATCGCCGACCTTCATGGAAGCAGACAAAAATGGCGACCACTACGTGACCAAGGAAGAACTAAAAGACTACCCGTATTTACTCAAGTATTTTGATAAGGTGGATGCCGGTGAGACAGGCCGTCTGGAAGAGCATGAATACGGCAATCTGATCATGGAAAAAAGTCGGGAAAAAGGCCGTTAATCAGTTATCGGGAAGGCTTGGTTGATATTCGCTCCGGTTCCTGTCAAAAGGCGACTTTTCAGGCTTCCGGCGATCTTTTTAACAATCGCAGCAAAGGTAATCATTATGGAAACCATAGACAAATTATCAAGCACCGCGGAAGAAGCGGCCGAAAAAATTGCCAGCGTCACCAGTCAGGCTACCGAAGTGCTCGGCGAGAAAGGCGAGCAGTTAAAAGAACTGGAAGCGCAACTGATGGAAGACGCCCGCGATTACATTCGCGAGCACCCAATCACCTCAATGGGCATTGCGTTGGCGGCCGGCTTTATGTTGAGCCAGATCACGACGCATACGTTAGAACACAGGAGATGATAGATGGCTATCCGTCCTACAGAGGAAAGGCCGGTACAATCATCCGTTACTTCCGGCAAGCCGACCAGTCATGCCGACTTGCTGGAGGATGTCCGGTTATTATGGCAGGACCTGCGCGAGCTGGCCCATAATCATTTAAAACTGGCCACGCTGGAAGCGAAGCGAGCGGGCAGAAGCCTGGTGAGCATAGCGGCTGCCGGGGTGTTTATGGCAGTTTTACTGCTTATGGTGTGGATCGGCCTCATGGCTGCCGCTGTGCTGGCACTGATTGAGAGCAATATGGTAGGCGAAATGGAGGCTGTCCTGTTGATTACGGGTGTTAATTTACTGATTGCGCTAATGCTGTTCTGGTTCATACGGAGCAAGAGCCGTTATTTATTTTTTCCAGAGACAGTTAACAGTCTTAAGAACAGGGAGGATTCATGACGTCAGGCAAAAACCATAACCGCAAAGAAAGTCTTAGTGTTTTGAACACTCAAATTAAAGAGGCTGAGCGGCAGATTATGGACCGGCAGCACCGCGTCCAGATTCGTACTGATGCGTTAGTCAGAGATCTGCGATATGAAGCGGCCTTGCCGACCACTTTACTGCTGGCCAGTGAAGTGGGGTTTATTGTTGGCGAGTTGACCAAGCCTTCACTCAAGAAAGAACGGCAAACCGCCAAACAGGCTTCTGCCGGATCAGGGGCTGATGCCGCGCCTTTAAAGAAGGCTATGAATTTCATATCCCAGGCACAAAAACTATATCAGGCGCTGCCGCTGGTCTGGATTTTGGATACTTTATTTCCAGAGGAGGCGTCAAAAACGAGATCCGCCGCCAAGGATGCAAAAATTCAGCACCCCTCTGGCTAAAGCCATGGAATCATCCAGACAGCAAGGGCGACTTCAGCAGCAGGTTCTGCTTTTGGAAGTCGCCTAAGTATCCGCATTGATTTAGCGTTATGGCTAAGTAAGTCAAAATCCTCACATCCTTTTGAACAATACTTCGGACAGTTTTAATGGAGAAGAACCATGAGCAAACTCTGGGATAATACGGTTTCTGACATCGAACAACCCCAGAAATCAGCTCATGGAAGGAATAGTAAACTCAGTTTTA
>NZ_JAZHOC010000077.1:0-4093 GCF_036553575.1 Methylobacter sp. Wu1
GATCCCCAGCCTGACGCTCGGCAATCGCATTGCCATGAAATCGGACGACAAAACCGTGCTGCTGGGCTTTAAAAAAGAAACGCAAGCGCCACTGTTTTTAGCCGACACTAAACTTGACAATCTGCCGGATCTCGATGAGGTTCCGGATTGCACCAGGGTGCCCGGCACGGATTATTTTCTTAAGCGTAAATTTCTCAATAATGGCTCGGTTAAAAACTTTCTCTCCGGGTCTTTCGCCGAGCAATCGGATTATTTCGATGAGTTAACGCAAACTGCGCAGTATCCCGAGATCTTTCCTTGCAGCCTGAGCTCCGGCGCCTTATTGGAAAAGGCGCAGTTAGAAAATCATGACTTTAAGCGCAATCCTATGGTTTATACCTCTCATGAAATTTCAGTGGATCGGCGCTCTTTAAGCTTGCTTAAAAACAATGAAAAGCTGCATATTCTGGTGGATCAATGCCCGGAATCAAGCAGCAATACCTTGAATCAGACCAACATCATGCTGAGAACCTATCATTGTTACGGTTTGTTGCACAACAATGACGTGTTATTCAGAATGACGCTGAACCTTGTTTCTTTAAAGGACATACTCAAAAATCTTCCTTATTAGGTTATGTTGACATTTCACTACAGCCGAATCGAAGCTGAGGCAAAACGCAGAAACCCCGAGTAATTCCGGGCGAGTTTCTCGAATCGGGAAAAAATTTGACGGTAGTGTTTGATCTTGTTGAAAAAGCATTCAATCAAATGATGTTCTTTATCAATCAACCGGCCACAGGCTCTACTCTGGCAACTACGAGGCGGAATGGCCGCCTCAAGGGCTTGGTGCTGTAAGATTCCAATAAGGCATCGCTGCCATAGCCTTTATCCGCCGCCCCTCCTTGTACACATTCAGGCGCTAACGCCAACAAATTTTCCGCTTGCCCGTTAGGGCGAATCCCAGCGGACATGCTGATGCGTCTGCCAGAATCGGAAAAAATACATCACCATTCATTATCGCTGAGCACCCGTCGGGTCGTCATTGCTTAAAAATGGCGCAATTTCTATGAGACTGCCAGAAAATGTCAATACAGCCCAATTAATTTTGCTCAATTTTTCTGCGCCAGATTTCCGGTTGCCCTTTTTACTTCAAATAACCATGCGTTATGTCTATTACTTTTTAAGCATCTCTTCAGATTTAAGTATTTTTTGAAATTCGTTCTATGGAGATTTAAGGTCTGCTTGCTCAAAACTAAGGTCGTGGCTGAGCTGGTAACTTCGCCGAAGCAGTATACGGCTTTTCCGGCTGATCCAAATACATCAATTCTGCTGGTTTTAGGCTCAATTGCTTCAAGCGTTTCTTTAGATTTTATGTATTTTTTGAAACTGGTTCTATGGAAATTCTAGGCGATTGTGAATGAAACTACTGTCCAGGTTGAGCTAGAAAGATCACCAATATAATTCCGGTTTTTCTAGCTGATCCCAATACATCAGAGCCTATCTGATGATCTTCTATCTCATATGGAGTCTTGGATGTGAGCCAATCCAGTAGAAATATCTTAACCGCAGGCATCCTGTTGGCTTTAGGCGCAGCTTCAACCGCTAATGCTTTCAGCCATTGACCTATCTATGCCGCCTAGCTTTATTTATCTGGCCGCTTATTCCATGTGTTAGAAAAACGCCTTGCCGCTATTAAAGGAAATGATGTGGCGGGTGGGCAGTAAGATAAAAACAAGATTAACACCTGAATTCTGTAAGCCGATAGTCCATCTGTGCCTATCAAAAATTAACGCAACAGAACCTATTAAAAACTTATACAAAGGGGTGTGACTATGTTTCTTAAATTTTTTCATCGGTGGCCTAGTATACTGCTGTTGTTACTTGTTCCCGGAATGGCCGCGGCACATCAAGGCGGAGATAAGAAACCGCCAACTATAAACTGGCAAACGTGTTATCGAGAGTCTGGGCTCCCATTTTTTTGCGGATCTGTCGATGTACCTCTCGACTATAATGCACCTAAAGGGGAAAAACTCACTCTGGCCTTGATTAAATTGCCGGCAAGCGTACGTCGTGGAAGAAAAGTTGGATCGCTTTTCTTCAACCCCGGCGGGCCTGGTAATTCGGGAGTCGACTTCGTGCTCGGCGCCGGCCCCTTTCTTCCTCCAAACATCCGCGAACACTTCGACGTGATAGGCTTCGATCCGCGCGGAATAGGCCGCAGCAGTCCTCTGGTGTGCTTTAACGGCCCAGTTGCTGTTCCGCCGTTCTTTTTCCCGCAGAATCCTGCCGAAGAAGCCTTGTGGGCAGATTTCGACAGGACGATGGCCAGTGCCTGCAAAGCTAAGGGCGGCAGTGTGCTTGATCATATGTCAACCGCTAACGTAGCCCGGGATCTTGATCTGCTCCGCCAGGCCGTGGGCGATAGCCAACTCAATTATGTGGGCTACAGCTATGGAAGCTTTCTCGGCATCACTTATGCGAACCTGTTTCCTAACAAGATCCGGGCCATGGTTCTGGACGGCGTTGTTGATCCCATAGCCTACACTACCGGCTATGGCAACGAGGGATACAATATACCTGTCACCACGAGGCTTCCCAGAGATGAAGGGGCGCAGGCGACGCTGAATGAATTCTTGCGTCTTTGCGATCAAGCGGGTGTCGCTCAGTGTCCCTTCGGCAATGCGGCGGCCAGCAATTTTGATTTCCTGGTCAATCACCTGCGGACGGCTCCTGTCCAGATAATTCATCCGCTCTTCGGTCCCGTCGACCTTACCTATGACCGATTCCTTGAAACGGTTTTCGGCGCGCTGGTGAATTCATCGGGATGGCCGTTGCTGGCGAACGTCTTGAATGAAATTCACGCCACTATTATCACCGGTTCTGAAGACGCGGCTATTAGAGCGGGACGTGCGTTTGCTGTTTTATTTGCCGCCCTTGGCGACATACCCAGTCCCGATGGTAAGGCACTCGCCGCCCAGCAATTCGCGGTCATGTGCAGCGATTCCATCAATCCCGATAATTACGAGGCTTGGTCCTTGGCAGGAGAAGCCGCTGAGGCCAATGATGGGGTATTTGGGCGCCTCACGGCCTGGCAATCCAGCCCTTGTGCCGTTTGGCAGGGTAACGATCCAGACCGTTATCTCGGTCCGTTTACCCGCAAGTCTTCAAGACCGATACTCCTGGTTGCCAACCGTTTCGACCCTTTAACACCGTATGAAGGCGCCGTGCAAACGCACGGCCTCCTGCCCAACTCAGCCCTGCTGACGCTCGAAGGCTGGGGACATACGTCACTGTTTCTCTCATCCTGCGTGGACCAGGCAGTGTCTAACTATCTGCTCACCTCCAAAATTCCCGGCGCTGGAGCTAGCTGCCAGCAAGATGTTGCCCCTTTCGCCTATGCATCGGCCGAACTGACATCCTCCGGCGACATATCTTCACAAGCGGTTAACCCTGAATCTGCGCTTAAAGATGACAAAGTGGATGCTAGGCAGCAGATGATGCAAAGCATCCTTGGACACAAGTCCCGTACGGAGTGTCTTCTGGATTGGGCGGAACGTAATTACTCAAACTTATTTTCTCCAGCTGGGGCAAAATCACAATTTCAATCGCCCTATACTTATCGCTATTACAGCCAGACAAACGCTTATGTAGGGGTGTCAGCCAGTGACAACCATGTTTATTACCTAGGCCCTGAACGTGTTTTAGTGGATGTGGGTGATTTATACGGTTGGCTGACTAAGGCATCGTGTCTATGAGTTATATTGGTTCGAGATGGCTTATAAGGTGTTAATGGAAGCTGATACTCTGCGAGGCGGGGGCTTTTACCCCGTCTCTAACGCCTGAAACAATGTTATCTTTATACTCCATTGCATCCTTATCGATAATGTAATAACTAAAACGGGCGTGACAGAAATGCCCCGCCGGATGTGAATCAAGGAGACGAACTAATGAATAAACAACCGTTTATTTTCGATCAGCTTCATATCGAAGCCGCGCGTAACGCTTCGGATGACTTCAATTTGTTCCATGACAAGCATAAGTGGCTACAAATTGTGCACAACCCGTTCAAAGGCCCTATCGTTCTGGGGTTTCAACTCAATACCCTGATCGAATA
>NZ_JAZHOC010000079.1:0-39689 GCF_036553575.1 Methylobacter sp. Wu1
CCGATGCACTACGGCCGGACTTCATAATTTGGTTGCTGCCACAATCCGGGCAGGTAATTTCTTGATAACAGGTCATGCTCCATATTATATGAGCAAATCACATATTTGACCCATTACCCACTTTTTATATACCTATGATTTTTGAGATCGCATTACTTGAAGTCCGCAAAGGACAGGAACTCGAATTCGAATCCTCATTCCGTCAGGCGCAGGCTATTATTTCTTCAATGCCCGGCTATTTGGGGCACGAACTCAACCGCTGCATTGAACACGACAATCAATACGCCCTCATTGTGCGCTGGGAAACCGTTGAGCACCATGAGGTCGGATTCAGAAAGTCGCCGCAATATCAGGAATGGCGCAAGCTGCTCCATCACTTCTATGATCCGTTTCCGACTGTGCTGCATTATCGGGCAGTGGCGGGGGCCGGAAGCCTTGTAGCCTTGTAAATGGTACGCATCGCGTACCATTTACAAAGTTTTCCGATGAACCAGACCTCAAAAGGTACGCGATGTGTACCCTACGGCCTATCCAATTTCCAGTTCCATAGGATGCGCCGAGGCAGGAGGCGCATCGTTCGCGATAAATGGCTGCACTTAGCCAATGCCAAACGTTTTGGACGGGACAACATGCCCCGTCCGGCTATTCCAAGAAGAAACTGTTTTTTCTCGTCAGCTCACAGCATCTATCACTTCACCGGCACCGGCAAGAACTGCGACCATTCCGTCTCGCCGCCGGCTTCATCCGAAGTCGGCAATTGCGCGGTACTCCAGCCGCCGCCCAAGGCCTTGACCAGCAGCACGGCGGCAACCAGGCGCTGGCTCAGAAGATCGACGGCCGTAATTTCGTTGTTGAGGGCGTCGGCCTGGGCGGTATTGACGTTCAGGTAGCTGAGCGTGCCGGCCCGGTACTGGTTGGTCGTCAGCTCGACGGCCTTGCGCGCGGCCGCGACGGCTTTGGCCTGCACCTGGATTTCCTGTTCCAGGATGCGCAGTGCGGCCAGATGGTCCTCGACTTCCTGAAAGCCGACCAGCACGGTCTGGCGATAGGCGGCCACGCTCGCGTCATAGCTGTGAATGGTCTCGCTCAGGCTCGCGCCGCGGGCGCCGCCGTCGAACAGCGGCAAGGCCAGCGCCGCAGGGCCCAGCGCCCAGTAGCGGGCCGCGTTGGTGAGCAGGTTCGAAAACGTGCTGGCTTGGTAACCATTAGTTCCGGACAGGTTGAGGCTGGGGTAATACGCCGCCTTGGCCACGCCGATCTGGGCATTGGCGGCTGCGGCCAGACGCTCGGCCTCGGCGATATCGGGCCGGCGCTCCAGCAGCTGCGATGGCAGGCTGACCGGGATGGGCGGGATTTTGGCATTGAAAGCCGCCACCGGGATGGTCAGTTCCGCCGGGGTTTTGCCCATCAGCATCGCAATCGCATGCTCCAGCTGCGCCCGCAGCACGCCGAAGTCGATGGCCTGCGCCCTGGCCGATTCCAGCTGGGTTTCGGCCTGCACCACATCCGACTTGCCGGCGACGCCGACGGCATAGCGGTTCTGAGTAATCTTCAGCGTTTTGGCAAAGGCCTCGACGGTGTCATTCAGCAGCTTGATCTGCGCATCGAATGCGCGCAGTTGGAAGTAGTTCTGCGCGAGCGTAGCCTGAGTCAGCAGCCGCACGGCCTGCAAACTGGCGGCGCTGGCCTGGGCGCTGGCTTGATCGGATTCCACCTGCCGGCGCACCTTGCCCCAGATATCGGGCTCCCAGGCAACGCTGAACACGCCATTGAACAATGTCCTGACCCCGGAGACGGCCACGCTCTGGCCGCTGGCCGCGCGAAAGCGGCTGGCCGATACGCTGCCTGTCACGGTCGGGAAATAGGCGGACCTGGAGCCCTGCACCAGCGCTTGCGCCTGTCGATATTGGGCTTCGGCCTGGGCGATGGACTGGTTGGAAATGTCGACTTGCTGTTCCAGGGCATTCAGATACGGGTCGTCGAAGATTTCCCACCAGTTGCCGGCAAGCTCATGGTCGCGCGGCTGTGCCAGCTTCCAGCCCTGCATTTCCTTGAACTCGGCCGGCACCGGCATGGCAGGCCGTTTATAGTCAGGCCCGACCGTACAGGCGGTGAGCAATAAGAAAACGGTAACAGTCAACAGCTGTAATTCCAGCCTGTTCCTCATGATTGATAGTCTCCCAAGGTATCCACAGGCGCGGATACCGAATGCTTGGCCTTGCGGCGAAAAACGCGGCGGACCTTGGCTTCAAAGCGGTCCAGATAAAGGTAAATGACGGGGGTAGTGTACAAGGTCAGAACCTGACTGAACAGCAGCCCGCCGATGATGGCGATGCCCAATGGCCGGAGCAGCTCCGACCCGTAACCCGTGCCGAAAGCCAGAGGCACGGCGGCCAGCAGAGCCCCGAAGGTGGTCATCAGAATGGGCCGAAAGCGCATGTGGCAGGCCTTGCGGATCGCGTCTTCGCTGCTCAGTCCGCCGTTGCGCTCGGCGTCGATGGCGAAATCGACCATCATGATCGCGTTCTTCTTGACGATGCCGATCAGCAGAATCACGCCGATCAGGGCGATGATGCTGAATTCCGTTTTGAATGCCATCAGGGCGACAATGGCGCCGACGCCTGCCGAAGGTAGCGTCGACAGAATGGTCAGCGGATGGATGTAACTTTCGTACAGTATGCCCAATACGATGTAAATCGCGATCAGCGCCGACAAAATCAGCCAGGGCTGGTTTGCCAGCGATTTCTCAAACTCTTTGGCCGAGCCCTGGAAACTGCCGTGGATCGAAGCCGGCACGCCCAGATTGTTCAAGGCTTCATTGATGGCCTGGCGGGCTGCGGACAGCGGTACGCCCGAGGCCAGATTGAACGAGACGGTCGCGGTCGGGAACAGGCCCTGGTGATTGACCGACAAAGCCGTGTTGGTGTACTGGTAACTGGCGAACGCCGACAGCGGCACCTGGGCCCCGTCCGGATACTGGACGCTGGGCGGCACGCTGACATAAATGCTTTTCAGGGCCTCGGCGTTCTGCGCGTATTCGGGCGCCACTTCCATGACCACATGATACTGATTCAGCGGCGCGTAAATGACCGACACCTGGCGCTGGCCGAAGGCATCGTTCAGGGTCGAATCGATCAGCGCCTGCGTAACGCCCAGGCGCGACGCGGCGCTCCGGTCGATTTGCAGGGTGATCTGCTGGCCTTTGTCCTGCTGGTCGGTGTTGACGTCGGTCAGCTCCGGCAACTGCTGCAAGGCTCTGACGATCTGCGGCGTCCAGGTACGCAGATCCGAGAGCTGATCCGCTTCCAGCGCGTACTCATAAGTGCCCGAAGACGGCCTGCTGCCGATGCGCAGTTCCTGCGCCGGGAACAAAAACAGACTCGCTCCGGGCACATCGCCAAACTGGCGGCGGAATTTGTTCATGAGCTGGTCGGCGCGCAGATGACGCTCTTCCAGCGGCTTGAGCATCAAATACAAGCGTCCGTTGTTGGTGCGGTCGCCTTCCGTGTTGCCCAGCACCGCCTCGACGTCCGGGTCCTGCCGGATGATGTTGATGAATACCGCCAGCTTCTCCTGCATGGCGCTCGATGAAATCGTCTGATCGCCCATCAGACCGCCCAACAGTCTGCCGGTATCCTGGGCCGGGAAAAAGCCTTTGGGCACGATCGAATACAGGTAACCGTTCAGCCCGACGATGACCGCCAGCAGCAGGAGCACGAATTTGCCATGGTTCAGTGTCCAGGACAGCGACCGGTCATAACCCGCTGCCAGGCGGTTAAACCAGCGTTCACTGATATTATAAAAGCGGCCGTGCCGGTCAGTGGCGCCGCGTTTCAGCCACAGCGAACACAGCATCGGCGTCGTGGTAAAGGACAGCAGCAGCGAGACCACGACCGCGGCCGACAAGGTCAGGCCGAACTCGCGGAACAGACGCCCGACGATGCCGCCCATCAGCAGAATCGGAATGAACACGGCGATCAGCGACAGGCTCATGGTCAGCAAAGTAAAACCGACTTCTTTTGCGCCCAGCAACGCGGCTTGCCCTGGCGATGCGCCCTGCTCCAGATGCCGGGTCGTGTTCTCCAGCACCACGATGGCGTCATCGACCACGAAACCGGTCGCGACGGTCAGCGCCATCAGCGACAGAATATCGAGGCTGAAATCGAATAAATACATGATGCCGAAGGTGCCGATCAGCGATACGGGCACGGTAACGACAGGAATCATCGCCGAGCGCAGATTGCGCAGGAACAGGAACACGACCAGGATGACCAGCATCACGGCGATGACCAAGCTGAGCTGCACCTCTTTCAGGGACGCGCGGATGAAGGTGGAGCGGTCCATCGCGATGGTCAGCTTGACGGTGCTGGGAATGGACGCCTGCAACTGCGGCATCAAGGCCTTGACCTTATCGACCGTCGCGATCACGTTGGCGTTGTCCTGCTTGTACAGGGCCAGCATCACGGCGGTCTTGTCGTTCAGGTAGCCCGTGCTGCCCAGGCTTTCCGCCGAATCGATGACGGTGCCGACGTCGGAAAGACTCACGGGCGCGCCGTTGCGATAGGCGATGATGAGCGGCAGATAATCGCTGGCGGTCTTGGCCTGATCATTGACGAAAATCTGCCAGTGGCGGCTGTCGTCCTCGATGGCGCCTTTCGGCCGGTTCACGTTCGTGGCCGTGATGGCCGCTCGCACGTCGGCAAAGCTGACCCCGTACTTGGCCAGTGCGGCCGGATTCAGTTCCACGCGCACGGCCGGCAGCGAACTGCCCCGGATGGAGACATTGCCCATGCCTTCGACCTGCGAGACCTTCTGGGCGATGATGGTCGAGGCCACATCGAACAGCTGCGAACGCGTCATGACATCCGAAGTCAGCGCCAGCATCATGAGCGGCGTGTCGCTGGGGTTGTTGCGGCGGTAGCTGGGGCGCGACGGCATATTGGCCGGCAACAGGCTGCTGGCGGCATTGATCGCGGCCTGCACGTCACGCGATGCGCCGTCGAAATCGCGGTCGAGGTCGAATTGCATGTTGATGCTGGTGGAGCCGCGACCGCTGGACGAAGTCATCTCCGTGATGCCGGCGATATGGCCCAGCGCACGCTCCAGCGGCGTCGCCACATTCGCGGCCATCGTTTCGGGACTGGCGCCCGGCAGGGAAGCCTGAACCGAAATGGACGGAAAATCCACCTGCGGCAGCGCCGCCACCGGCAGCTGGAAATAAGCCAGCGCGCCGGCCAGCGCGATGCCGATCGTCAGCAGCGAGGTCGCGACCGGACGCGCGATGAAATGAGCGGACAGTGACATGGCTACTCCTTGCCAACCGGCAATGCCAAAGGTTCGGGATTGCTCCAAAGACGCCGGCCCAAGCGGTCGAAGGCCAGATAGATGACCGGCGTTGTGAACAACGTCAGCAGCTGACTGAAAATCAGCCCGCCGACCATGGTGATGCCCAGCGGATGGCGCAGTTCCGAACCGACGCCGGACCCCAGCATCATCGGCAAGGCGCTGAGCAGCGCCGCCATCGTCGTCATCATGATCGGCCGAAAGCGCAGCAGGCAGGCCTGATAGATGGCCTCGTGCGCCGGCTTGCCTTCCTTGCGTTCGGCTTCCAGAGCAAAGTCGATCATCATGATCGCGTTCTTCTTGACGATGCCAATCAGCAAAATGATGCCGATGATGCCGATGATGCCCAGATCGCTGCCCGACAGCATCAGGGCCAGCAGCGCGCCGACGCCGGCCGAGGGCAATGTCGACAGAATCGTGACCGGATGGATGTAGCTCTCGTACAGCACGCCCAGCACGATATAGACGGTCACGAGCGCGGCGATGATCAGCCATACGGTGTCGGTCAGCGAGGCGCTGAATGCCTGCGTGGCGCCCTGGTAACTGGCGCGCACGCTCAACGGCAGCTCGATGTCCTGCTTGGCCTGCTCTATCGCGTCGATGGCATCGCTGAGAAACGCGCCCGGCGCCAGATTGAAGGAAACCGTCGCGGCCGGGAACTGCTCCAGGTGATTGACGACCAGCGGCGCGAACCGCTCCGACACCGTGGCGATCGTCGACAGCGGCACCTGCGTGCCGTTCGAGGACTGGACCCGGACATCGTTGAGCGCCGCGACGCTATTGCGGAATTCGGGCTTCACCTCCAGCACAACGCGGTACTGGTTGGACTGCGTGAACAACGTCGAGATCTGGCGCTGGCCGAAGGCGTTGTACAGCGCGTTATCGATCGCCGCGATGGAAACGCCCAAGCGGCTGGCGCTGCTGCGGTCCACCGACACGAAGGCCTGCAGCCCCTGGTCCTGCAGGTCGCTGGAGACGTCGGCGAACACGGGCGACTGCGCGAGCCGGTCCACGAGCAGGCCGGTCCAGCGGCTCAGTTCGGCCTGGTCCACCGCATCCAGCGTGAACTGGTACTGCGTGCGGCTGGTGCGGTTCTCGATGGTCAGGTCCTGCACCGGCTGCAGGTACAGCTTGATGCCCTGTACATGATCGAGTTTCGGCTGCAGCCTCCGGATCACTTCGACCGCGTTGGTCTTTCGCTCATCCAGCGGCTTCAGGTTGATCAGCAGGCGGCCGGTGTTGAGCGTCGGATTGCTGCCGTCGACGCCGATCAGCGAAGCCACGCTGTCGACGTCCGGGTCCTGCAGCACCACGTCGGCCAAGGCCTGCTGCCGCTCGGCCATGGCCTGGAACGAGATGCTCTGCGGCGCCTCGGTGATGCCCTGAATCACGCCGGTATCCTGGATTGGGAAAAAGCCCTTGGGAATGACGATGTACAAGAGCACGGTCAGCGCCAGCGTCGCGATGGCAACGAACAGGGTGGTAGTCTGATGGCGCAGGACGACACGCAGCAGCCGGCCATAGCCGTCGTTCAGGCTGTCGAGAAACCGGCCGCTGGCCCGGTAGAACCAGCCTGCGTGGGCCTCGTCGACATGCCGTAGCATTTTCGCGCACATCATCGGCGTCAGGGTCAGCGAAATCACGGCCGAAATCAGGATCGCCACGGCCAGCGTGACGGCAAACTCCTGGAACAGCCGGCCGACGACGTCGCCCATGAACAACAGCGGGATCAGCACGGCCACCAGCGAGAAGGTCAGCGAGATGATCGTAAAGCCGATCTGTTCCGAGCCTTTCAGCGCCGCCTGCAGCGGCGGCTCGCCTTCTTCAAGGTAGCGCGCGATGTTCTCGATGACCACGATCGCGTCATCGACGACAAAGCCCGCCGCGATGGTCAGCGCCATCAGCGTCAGGTTGTTGATGCTGAAACCGGCCAGATACATGAAAGCGAACGTGCCGACCAGCGACAGCGGCACGACCACGCCGGGAATGGCCGTCGCGGACAGATTGCGCAGGAACAGGAAGATCACCAGGATCACCAGCCCCAGCGCCAGCATCAGCTCCGCTTCTACATCCTCCACCGACGCGCGGATCGTGGTCGTGCGGTCGGTCAGCACGGCCACGTCAAGGCCGCTGGGCAGCGATTCCTGCAACTGCGGCAGCAGGGCCTTGATGCGGTCGACGACTTCGATGACATTGCTGCCCGGCTGGCGCTGAATGTTGACGATCACGGCCGCCGTCTTGTTGGCCCAGGCCGCCAGGCGCACGTTTTCGGCCTGCTCCCTGATCTCGGCGACGTCGGCCAGCAGCACCGGATTGCCGTCGCGGAAAGCGATGACCAGCGCTTCATACTCGGGAACCGACTTCAGCTGGTCGTTGACGTCGATCGTGGTCGAGCGGGTCAGGCCGTCGAATAGGCCTTTGGGCTGGTTGACGTTGGCGCTGGCGATGGCCTGGCGCACATCCTCCAGGCTCAGGCCGTAAGCCGACAAGGCGGCCGGATTGACCTGAATGCGTATGGCCGGGCGCTGGCCGCCGCTGATGCTGACCAGACCGACGCCGGACAACTGTGACAGTTTCTGCGCCAGACGCGTATCGACCAGATCTTCCACGCGCGTCAACGGCAGCGTATCGGAACTAACCGCCAGCGTCATGATCGGAGCGTCGGCGGGATTGACCTTGCTGTAGATCGGCGGCATAGGCAGGTCATCGGGCAGAAAGTTGGCGGCGGCGTTGATCGCGGCCTGCACCTGCTGTTCGGCCACGTCGATATTGAGGTTAAGGCTGAACTGTAGGACGATGACCGATGCGCCGGACGAACTGGAAGACGACATCTGGCTCAATCCGGGTAACTGGCCCAGCTGGCGCTCCAGCGGCGCCGTGATCAGCGATGACATGACATCCTGGCTGGCACCGGGATAGAGCGTAACGACCTGAATGGTCGGGTATTCAACTTGCGGCAAGGCCGAAACCGGCAGTTCCCGGTAGGCGACGATGCCGATCAGCAGCAAGGCCAGCATCATCAATGACGTAGCGACCGGGCGTAAAATAAACAGGCGGGAGGGATTCATAGGTCAGGCGTACTATCCATGTGGCGGAAAAAAATTACTTGGCTTTGCCCTGCTTGGGCTGATCCTGAGGGCTGTCGTTCGCGGACAGAAGAGCGTCGCCGCTACGATCGATCACCTTGACCCTGGCCCCTTCGCGCAGCTTGTCGGCGCCATCGACCACGACCTGTTCATCGGCTTGCAGGCCTTCCAGCACGGCCACCTGCTCGCCGTCCACGGGCCCCAGCTTCACGGGCCGCGTGCTGACGGTCTGGCCGTCTTTGACCACGTACACGAAGCTGCCCGCATTGCCGTTCTGGATCGCGGCGCTGGGCGCGATGGCCACGCCGCGCAAAGTATCGATCTTCATCCGGATGTTGACGAACTGGTTCGCGAACAAGGACTCGTCTTCATTGTCGAACTCGCTCTTCAACTTGACTGTGCCGGTAGCAGGGTCGATCCTGTTGTCGACGGCCAGCAGCCGGCCTTGCGCCAGCTTGTTCTTGCCGCTGCGGTCATAGGCTTCAACCGGCAAGGATTTGCCCGAATGGAGCTGCTTTAAGACCTCCGGCACCTGATCTTCAGGCACGGTGAAGACCACGGCTATCGGCTGCGTCTGCGTGATTATGGCGATGCCATTGGTATCGGACGCTTTGACGATGTTGCCCTGATCGACCATGCGCAGGCCTAGCCGTCCGGTGATGGGCGCGGTGATCTTGGCATAGCTCAGCTGGAGCTTGGCATTGGCGACCATGGCCTGGTCCGCCGCCACGATGCCCTGGTATTGCTTGACCGTGGCTTCCTGCGTGGCGACCTGCTGAACGGCGATGGAATCCTGCTCCTGCAGGGTCTTGTAGCGTTCCAGGTCCAGCTGCGCGTTCTTCAGCAACGCTTCATCGCGCAGAAGCTGCCCTTCCACCTGCATGAGCTGCACCTGAAAAGGCCGGGGGTCGATTTCGGCGAGTGGGTCGCCTTCACGCACCCGCCCGCCTTCCTTGAAAGCGACATGAATCAGCTCGCCGTCAACGCGCGATTTCACGGTCACGGTGCTCAGGCCCGTGACCGTGCCCAGGCCGTTCAGATAAACCGGCACATCGCCCTCCTTGACCGGCTCGGCCACGACCGCCGCGACCATCGTGCCGCCGTACTGGCCGCTGCGCTTCTTCTCGGGCGCCGCCTGCGCGGGATTGCCGATAAACGGCTTGATGAAATAAACCGCCGCCGATACCAACAGGATCAGCGCCGGCCATGCCAGCCAATGAAATCTCCGCTTCGGTTTTATCGGGCGCGATGCTTTGTTTTCTTCCAACTTCATAAGTAGTCCGGGTTCACGTTTTGTTGATTGACAGCCTGCCGGTGCTGAGCGGGTTGAAAAGGCCGAAGTCCAGGCATTCAGGGCTTGCGGGCTTTGAATTGTAGCGATGAAATGCGCAAGCAATTTGTAGCAATTGTGCAAACAATAGGGAAACTGGCGCGTCGTCGAACATGCCGATCTACTGCGGGGCCTCGTCCGGCCGAACGCAGGCACGGACCATGATTTGATTTGAACTGCCTGGGATGCCGCTCTATCGTTATTGCCAACACGTGACCGCTAGTTGATCGCAAAACTGTAAAACAGCCGTCAAGGCGGCCGGAGCCGGGCCTGAAGGGCGGGTTGAATCCGCTGCGAGCGCCAGCGGTGCGTTTAAAAATGGCGCCAATAAAATAACTGGATTGTTCTTCATATTATGATCAGGTTTTTCTTGTGTGTAGGGTCGAATTCATTCGACCCGAGGCAGTTGTAGACTGGGTTGGAGCTTTAGCGGAAACCCAGCTTAGGCAACTCCAAAAGGCTGGTTTTATCAACCCAGCCTATCGCCGTTAAAAGTTTCGTAAATGATACGCAATGCGTACCCTACTTCTATGAGCAGAAATAGTGCCAACATTTATGTACAGCGCGCACGCGGCACTTGATTGGCTTAGTTAATTGATTACAAAGCCAGTAATTTTTTTGCATACTCATTGCCCAATCCGTGACTGTTCCGCCATCCATGCCAACCATTGAGGTTCTGCTGCTCACGAAACAACCCAGCAGCAGACAGTGTTTCCAATTCAACAGATCGGGCCGATGCCGTCGTATCAGCCCGCCGGCTCCGGAGCGAGCTGCGCCTTGCGGCCGACGCTCTTTTTGATGCGGAAAGTCTGGCGCAGGCGCCGCCAGCCGACCACCAGCGCGCTGGCCCCGAGGACCAGCCCGAACGCCACCCATGTCAGCATCCAGACATCCCAGACCGGACGATAGTACAGCCAGCCGAAATCCCAGTGGTGCAGGCCTGAGTACAGCCAGCGGAACACCTGCCGGCTCCGGTCCAGCCTGGCCAGCAAGCGGCCGTCCTGCGGGTCCAGATAAAGCCGCGTGCCGGCTTCGTCGGCCAGCGTCACCCGCAGCACCGGCAGCGGTTTTTCCACCAGTCCCTGATGGTGTCTGGGGTAGTAGTAGTTGTCGTATTCCGTTAATAGCGTCTGCTTCTCTATCTGGGTATCGCCAGCCAGGCGTTGCGCACCGGCCGCCAGCGCATTCCGGCTGAATTGCGGCACGGTGCTGGTCACCGATTGCGGCTGCCGCTGCCCGTCGCGGGTATAGGCCAGCAGCACGGCTTCATCGCCCAGGCTGCGCCAGCCCAGCTCGACGATATCTGAACCGCTCTCAAGCGGAGCGGGCCGCCAGTCGTGCATCACATCGGGCAGCTTGCCGCCCGAGTAGCGCACCAGTTCCTCGCGGCTGGGATTCGCTGGCGAGAACAGCTTCCAGGGATTGGTGTCGATAAAGCCGCTGATGGCCCAGGACAGCGCCACCGTGCCGCCGATCAGGCCGCTCCAGAAGTGCCATTTGAACCAGAATTCGCGGTAGGGCTGGGTGCGTCCCTGGGAATAGGTCGGCTTGCCGCCGAAGCCGGGCCGCCAGCGTAGCCAGCCGATGATCAGTCCCGTCAATGTCGCGATCGTCGCCGACAGGCCCAGCCAGAATTGCACGTCTTCGCGGATGTGGCCCAGGCCGACGGCGTCCAGCGGCTTGAACAGATGCAGCCAGTTGCCGGCCCAGTAAAAAGCGCGGTCCACACGTGTGGACGCATGCAGCACCTCGCCGGTGCGCGCGGAAATGAACAGCTCTTCACCCGCATCGTTGTCGATGGCGATGTGATGGAACGGGCTCAAGGCATCCTGGTTGCGTATCCTGATCGTCTTGTCGACAGTTTCCAGATGCATGACCTGATTATCGCCGCCCGACCAGTTTTGCGCGATTTTCAGGGCCTGTTCCACGGAAATGTCATGCAGCGTGCCATCGATCGCCGACAGCGCGAAATAGCGGCCGCGATCGTCCTCGATCAGCCACAGCGGTTCGCCGCCGCTGCGCACGAGCCTGGCATCGGCAATGCCGGCCTCGCCTGCCGGCGGCTTTTTGGCGCCGGCATTGCCTGCGGTCTTGGGTTGGCGCGCCACGGCCGCCTTGCGCTGTTCTGCGCTACGGTCCCAGGCTTCGCCAAGACTCAGCCAGCCGGCTTCGAGCGCCAGCGTCTCGGCATGGGCCAATCTCTGGCTGCGGCTTTGCGCGGCTGGGGTGGTATACATGATGACCAGCCCTGTCACGAACCAGAAAAACATGAACAGGGCCAGGACGATGCCCAGCCAGCGATGGACTTCAAATAACAGGCGTTTCAAGGTTCTCATTTGTTTTTATTCCCAAATATGGACAGGTAAAAATACGGTTAAATTGCAGAGCTGTGGGGGCGACTTTAGTCGCCCGACTAAAACAAAAGGCGACTAAAGCACTAACTGGGCGAATGAATTCGCCCCTACAGCCCGGAAAGGTAATTTGCCAGCGCTTCGATCTCATCATCGGTCAGCGCTTTGGCAACCTTGTTCATGACGCCGCCCGGGCTGTTGGAACGTTCGCCCAGCTTCCAGTTGACGAGCTGTCCGCTCAGGTAAGTGTTGTGCTGGCCGCCGATGGCCGGATAAGTCACGTTATCGGCAATTCTTCCCTTGCCGCCTTCACCGTGACAATTGATGCAGGCCTCGATTGCTCGGGCCTGGTCGCCATTGCTGAACAGGTTTATCGCGGCAGCACTCTCGCCGGCCGAACTGCCCTGCTGGCGTTTCTGGCCGGCGAAGTAGGCGGCGATATCGGCCATGTCGGCTTCGCTCAAGTCCTCGGCGATCACGCTCATGACCGGATGCTTGCGCGCGCCGCTCTGGAAATCGCGCAGCTGCTTGATCAGGTAGCCGGCATATTGGCCGGCATGGCTGGGAATCCTGCCGTCATCGCTGTTGCCGTCCTGGCCGTGGCACTCCTGGCAACGCTCGGATTCCGACATTTCCCTGCCCGCCACCGGATCGCCGCTGCCGATACGCTGCGGAATCGTGCTGGCTCTCTCATCAGCCGCCACGGCTTTACCCGATACCAAAAGCGCGAGCATGCCGAAAGCCAGAAACCGCACGCTATTTCGCTGCCTGACTGGCCGCCAGCTGCTGCACGACTGCTAGCGCCTTTTCAACATTCTGGACTGGCTTGAGCCCGTCCAGCGTTGCCGCTATCCTGCCATCGGGCGTGACGATGAAAGTCGTGCGTTCGGCAAAGCCGTGATTGATTTCCTCGCCGCGCGTATCCTTCTTGCCCGGCGCCGCCTCTCTCACGGCCAGATCGAAGGCTTTGCTGATTTTGCCGTCGGCATCGGAGGCGACGGCCACTTTGCCCGCGCAGTACTCAGGATCGGCCGAAAAGACGTTGAGCCGCTCGATGCTGTCCAGCGACACGCCGATAACCGTCGCGCCGGCGGCCGTGAATTTGTCATGGTTGACGGCGAACGTGTGCGCTTGCAGATTGCAGCCGCCCGTATAGGCCGACGGATAGAAATAGACCACGACAGGGCCTTTTTTCCGCGATTCTTTCAGGGAAAAGGCAAAAGGTTTGCCGGCCAGCGAAGCCTGCGCCTCGAAATCCGGCGCCGTATCGCCTTCTTTCAGGGCGGCAGCGGCCGGCAGCGTGATGGCATTCGACAATAGACAAGCTAATAGAAAACGTTTCATGTAAGTGCTCATTTAAAGGGGTTTGTAGGTATCGTGGCAGGCCTGATCGCAGGACTTGGAAATCTCGATGGCCTTGTTGGACGCGGACTCGTAGTCGCTGGCTTCGACGAATTTCACGATGGCGGCCGCATTGTCCTGATAAACCTTGGAGTCGGCCACGGCATCGGCGGCATTGCCGCGTTTTTGGAAGAAGCCTTCGACCAGTTTGAACGCATTCTGAAGCTCTCTGGCCAGTGCAATGGCCGAATCACGGTCCTTGTTGGTGATGCTGTCCTGCAGGTTATGGGTGTTGTTGTCTACTGCTTCCATCAATTCTTCGAAATCGAATTCGCTTTCGGCAGCGGCCACACTGCTCGCCAACACGAGAACGATTCCGAAAAGGTTAATCATTTTGCGCATATTTGATCCTTGCCGACGGCAGCGGTAGCTCCGTCATGTACTCTTTGTAATAACTGCTTGAATCGCTCCGGTCCCGAAAGCCTGATCTTCCGGGACCGGGCGAGCCTTCCTAGGCGATAAGTTCCTTGATGACTTTTCCGTAAACCACGGTCGGACGCTCGGACCGGCCCAGGTTCTTGTAGATGACTTTCAGGTGATCCAGGCCCAGCTGGTTCAGGACCGTCGCGTGCAGGTCATAGGTATCGACTTCCTTGCCTTTTTCAGCCTGCAGGCCGATTTCATCGGTCGAGCCGTAAGTCGTGCCCGCCTTGACGCCGCCGCCCGCCAGCCATTGCGTGTAGCCCCAGGGGTTATGGTCGCGCCCGTCGCCGGACTCGCTCCAGGAGGTCCGGCCGAACTCCGAGGTCCAGACCACCAGTGTGGAATCCAACAGGCCATTGGCTTTCAGATCCTTGAGCAGGCCGGCGATCGGTTTGTCGACGATGCGCGCATGCGTGCTGTGATTCTCCTCGATGTTGGAGTGAGCGTCCCAGTCCCGGCTGTCGCCCTTGATATCCGTCGGCCCGGATACGACCTGGATGAAGCGCACGCCGCGCTCGGTCAGGCGCCTTGCGCGCAGCAACAGTTCGCCGTAAGGTTTCGTGACTTCATCATTAAGCCCGTACAGTTCCTTGACCGCATCGGATTCCTTGCTGTAGTCGACCGCTTCCGGCGCAGTTTCCTGCATGCGATAGGCCAGTTCATAGGATTCAGTGCGCGCCTGAAGCTCTGAATCTTCAGGATAACGGGAACCGTGTTGCTCATTCAGTTTCTTCAGCAAATCCAGAGAATGGCGTTTTTCGGCTACCGCCAGATATTCGGGATTGTTCAGATGCAGAATCGGCGAGTTGCCGGGGCGGAACGGCGTACCCTGATAGACCGCCGGCAGAAAGCCCGAACTCCAGTTGGTTACGCCGCCTCTGGGCTCGCGCTTGTCGTTATAAAGCACCACGTAAGCGGGCAGATTCGGATTGGCGGAGCCCAGCGCATATTGCACCCATGCGCCCAAGGTAGGCCGTCCCGGATTCAGGCCGCCCGAATTCAACTTCAATATTGAAATATCGTGCGTCGCACCGATCGTGACGCTGGATTTGATAAACGCGATATCATCGGCGTGCTGAGCCAGATTGGGCAATAAATCGGAAAACCAGGCGCCGCTTTCACCGTGCTGTTTCCAGGTGCGCTTGGTGGCGATCAATTTGGTAATGCCCCCTTGCGTACTGGTCTTGATGCCTTTCAGGAAAGAGGCGGGCACCCCTGTGCCGGCCAGTTTTATCAGCTCCGGCTTGTAGTCGTAAAGATCCAGCGTGCTGGGCGCGCCGGCCATGTGCAGCCAGATGACCGTTTTGGCCTTGGCCGGGAAGTGCGGCGCTTTGGGCGCCAGGGGGCTGCCGCCTGCCAATGCGCTTACGGCTTCTTCAGCGAACGCGCTGGAGATGACTCCGCCGCCGGGCATCAGGCCGCTCAGCGCCAATCCGCCCAGGCCGTAACCGGTTTTATATAGAAAGTCTCGACGTGACTTGTTTTTCATAATGCAAACCTCTCGTAGATGATGTGTTGTCTTTAAAACCGGTAGATAAACTCGTTCGAATTGACGACCGAATGCACCAGGTCAACAAATGCTGCCGTTCTGACGGGATCGGTCAGTGGTTTGTCTTTCACGCCGATGGGCACGTTGACCTCAAACTTGCCCTTCGATGCTTTTTCCCGGATGACCTTTTCCTGCTCGTCCAGAAAGGCTTGCAGAGCGTCCTTTTCGCTGCTTTCAGGCTCACGGGCGAACAGGATTTCATACAGCCTGTCCAGCTGATCCGATTCATCGTCGCCCGCCTCGTTGATGACGCGGCCCGCCAGCGATTTGGACCAATCGAACACCACTTCACTGTTGAACAGCGTCAGCGCCTGCAACGGCGTGGTCGTCACTTCGCGTTTGCTGTGCGCATCCTGCGGAGAGGCCATGTTGAACGAATCCAGGATCGGGTAAGGCAGGCTGCGCCGGGTAAAGACATACAGGCTGCGGCGGTTATGGTCGTGCTCATCCTTGGACGTTTTCCAGGCCGGATCGCCATTGAAGTTGGCCTCGCCCGTCTTGATCACTTTAGGCAGCGGCGGATAAACGCTTGGCCCGCCCACCTTCTCTTCCAGTTTTCCGGACGCGGCCAGCAACGAATCCCGCACTTGTTCGGCTTCCAGACGCTGACGCGGGAAAACGGCCAGCAGTTTGTTGTCCGGATCGGCCTTGTGCGCCTCTTCGCGGTGATCCGACGACTGCCGGTAGACGCTCGACAACAGGATTTCGCGATGCAGCTTTTTCACGCTCCAGCCGTCCTTGACGAATTTGTCGGCCAGGTAATCCAGCAATTCGGGATGCGTCGGTTTTTGGCCGGCCTTGCCGAAATCGCTGACCGTCGTCACGATGCCGTGCCCGAAATACTGATCCCAGACCCGGTTGACATAGACCCGCGCCGTCAATGGATTGGTCGGGCTGGTCAGCCATTTGACCAGGGCGCTGCGGCGTCCCGATGAGAACGACAGCGGCTTGATGTCGGGCTTCTCGTCGGTAATGGCCGCAGGGAACGCCGGCTGCACTTCTTCCAGAGGCTTCTCGTGATCGCCGCCGGCCAGTACAAAGGTGGGCGGCGCGTCGGGATAACCCAGCTCGGTCATGGCAGAGATCGTATTGGAAGTGGTAGCGGGCTTGAGGTCGTTGAATTTCCTGAGCTGCTTGTTCAGCTTGTCCAACTCGGCCCATTTGTCCGCCAGATCCTTGCTGTAAGTGGCGGGGTCCGAACTTTCGCCTTTCTCTTTAAAGTAGGCCGTCAGGCTTTGCTCGTCCGTGACATTCGTAAGGCGGTGGTTAACCCAGCGATCCAGCGGCGTCCATTGGTCTTTAGGTTTGAAGATGGCTTCCCGGCTGTCGGTCAGATAACGCTCCTTGTGATACTTCAGCGCCGCCTCCCTGGCGGTGTCGATAATCGCTTTCCGTTTGGCGCGAATGTCTTTGGTGGCGGCTTCCCATTTCGCCCATTGCTGCTCGTAGTTGCGTTCGATCTCGCCTTTTTTGGCCGGAATATTGTCGACGGCGTTGATGTTGGCAAAAAACGATTGCAGCGAGTAATAGTCCTTCTGGCTGATCTTGTCGAACTTGTGGTTGTGGCATCTCGCGCACTCCAGCGATTGCCCCAGGACGACCTTGCCTACCGTATCGGTGATGTCGGTGGTGATCTGGTACTTGCGCTGGACCAGGTCGCGCGAGTTACTGTTGTCCGGGAACTGCGCCATAAAGCCTGTGGCGATCAGGGCCTGCTCGTCGCCCGGCCACAGCTCGTCGCCGGCCAGCTGTTCCTGGATGAAGCGGCTGTAAGGCTTGTCCTGGTTGAACGCATGAATGACGTAATCGCGGTAACGCCACATGTTCAGCCGGTCGTTGTCGTTCTGAAAGCCCGTGCTGTCGGCATATCGGGCCAGGTCCAGCCATTTGCGGCCCTGGCGCTCGCCGTATCTGGGCGACGCCAGCAGGCGGTCGACCAGCTTTTCGTAAGCGTTGTCGGATGAGTCGTTGACGAACGCATCGACCTCTTCCGGCGTGGGAATGACACCCCAGACATCCAGCGTGGCGCGTCGGATGAAAGCAGCGCGGTCGGCATCCGCAGACGGCTTGATGTCTTTTTCTTCCAGTTTCTGCAGGATGAAGGCGTCGATCGGCGTCCGTACCCAGGCTTGCTGCTTGACGGTTGGGATGACCGGCGCTTTCACCAGCTGGTAAGACCACAGTTTTGATTTGGACTGCGTAGCTTGCGGCGCGTCAGCCTTGGCGCCCGCGGGCTTCTCGCCCGCCGCCAGGGCATTGCCCGCCATCGCTACCGCAAGACTCCATAAAACGGCAGGATATATTTTCTTTTTCATTGACCTACTCCAAAAATAAAAGGACTTAAAACCTTGCTGGCTCTATCGCCCTAAACGGCCACAGAACTGTGGCCTTACCAGGATTAACGTTTTTCTTCTGTCCCCGACTTACTCGCGTCAGTTATTTTTTCGGAGCCGGCGGCGTGATTTTGGTTATCTTGCCCCCTTCCTCTTCATAGTTTTGCGAGCCTATCGCACCGACGACCGTGAAGCCTTTCTCAGCCAAAAGATCGGCTGAAGCGCCGGCGCGGCCGGCATGATTGGAGACGGTGACAATGTTTCTATCCTTTGGAATAAAAGGCAGCGCACTTTCCAGTTCTTTGGCTTGAATATTTAGATACACCGGAAAACTGCCAATTTTGCTTATCTCGTCTGGACGGCGCACGTCTATGATCAGCAGCTGATCCGGTTTCAACAGCAAGGCGTCTATCTGCGCACGACTCAGTTTCGGGGTTTTGTACTTGTAAGCATGAGCGGCCGGCGCTTCGGCTTTTCCAGCATGGTCATGGCTGGCCGCAAAGGCAACAGGGGCTACAAGGGCCATCAACAACAGCAGGTTTGTTACTTTTTTCATTATTATTTCTCTTAAACAATGTGAATGGTTAAACGCACACGGGCGTGTACGATGATCAAGATTGGTCATGAGCTGTATCGCAACTTCCATGCCAGAGGTGCAGGACCAGCCGGTTTTCGGAGCCAGCCGGTCTGGAAACGTCCTATTTATTGATATGAAGAGAAATTGCGGCCACCGCTCTAGCTTGAGGGCAACTGTAAGTGTTTGCCGACAGCTAAAATAGCGCAGGGAATTGTTGAAATTGCAGCAACCTATCAACATCCCATGTGGCTGGATAAACAACAGTTCCGCTGAGAATCGGGCTCGCAGATGACTTTTGCTTGATGCCGCCCGGTAAGAGATGCCTGCAAATAAAAAAAGGCTCCGGAAATAACCGGAGCCCAGGGGAGTCCGCATCCTTGCGGTGATGCAAAAGCGCGTTAAATTTTGCCGCTCAACTGAACGCCATACCAGAGCGGATAGGGGTTAGGACTGTAACTGTTCCAGCCCTCTTCATGCGTAGCATTGTTAAACAGGTTCTTGACGATAAAGCTTAAGTCCAGCACATTGTTCTTTGTGCCTATGCCGATCGCGGCATCCGTCAGCGATCTTGAATTGACCCAGCCATAGGCTGACAGGTTATCGGCGTTGTTGTAGCCGCTCTGGAAATTGGTATTGACGCTGGTGTGGAACAGATATTTGTCGTAAACCGGTTTGACATATTCCGCGCCTACGGTAAAGCTCCATTTCGAAGCGCCCGGCAGGATCCTGCCGCTCTGATCAATGTAAGGTTCCGGCAGGTACGCCAGCTCTTCCGGCTTGCCGGCATTGTCGTAGTCTATGTACTTGCCGATGTTATAGGCGCCGTTGAAGCGCAGCGACAGGTTCGGAATGCCGTTATACACGCTGTCCAGCTCCACGCCGTGCACGCGCACCTTCTTGACGTTGCCTTGCGCGCTCGTGTAAGCCGTCGGATTGGCCTGCCCGTTGGCGATGTTGATATCGGTCTGAAACTGATCGACGACCTGCACCGTCTGCTGGTAGTTGTGGATATCCATCACAAAGGCGTCGACGTTTAATATCAGCGACTTATCGAGCCAGAACGACTTCAGGCCCAATTCCAGGGCGTGGGTGTTTTCCGGCTTGACATTGCGAGATACGCCGTTGACATTGAGCGCGGAACCCGATTTTTCGCCGTATTGCCAGGACAGATAGGTAGTCAGGTCGTTATTGATCTTGTAGCTGGGCGTCACCTGGGCCGTAAACAGCAGATCCGTGTAAGTGCTCTTGACGGGATTGTACAGCTGCCCGATCTGCTGGCTGCGGAGCCTTTTGGCGGTACCGACCTGATTCTTCTGGGCCTCGGTCAGGCTGTTGTAAGCCTGGCCCGGCGTATCCGTCACGGCAGCGCCAAAGTAGCGGTTGGCCACGCTGTCAGCCAACTTCAACTGGTCCGCGGAGTTGGCGCCCTGCAATTCGCCATTAGTCGCGGAATCAAATCCGCCGAGCTGCACGTCGCGTACCGATACCGGGTTCAGCGCGCCGCCGGCCCCATTCTTCGCTAACTGGACCGTATCCACTGTCCTGCGGTGTTCTTTGGTCACGCGCAATCCTGTGGTTAACGTGAAGGCGTCGGTAAAATGCAGATCGGATTCCCCGAAGATGGAACCGGCATAGGTATGAACCTCGGTGTCGCCTTTTTTACGCGCATCCTGCAAGGCATCCTTGAGCAAAGCCAGCCCCGAACCGCGATTCTCGCCCGCGTTCCTGTCCAGCGTGTTGTACTGCGCGTTGGTGGCCAGCCAGGCGCCCGCGTCTGCCCCCCAGCCTGTCTTTGAAACGATGTCATTGCGGGTCTGGATGCCGAACAGGCCGGCCCGGTAATCGATAAAGCCGCCGGGCTGGTCGATGATCTTGAACTCCTGCGTGTACTGGTTGTAGTTGACGCCGCCGCCGCCATCGAGGTTGATGTCGAAAGGCGTGCCTTCATCGTTATGGGCATCGAAGCTGTAAGAGCGCACGGCGGTATTCGAGCTCAGGCGATGGCCGGCGACATCCCAGTCCAGCTGCACGTAAGCGCCTTTGTTGGATACCGTCTGCCCCTGGTTTTCATTGAAATTGACGGTTTTCCGCTGCTCGCCGCCGATATAATCAGCCCAGGTAAAGCCTCTGTTCTCAAAGTAAGGACGAGGACCGGTAAAAACGCCGGCATTGTTGGTAAAACCGAACAACCTGGCTTTCGCCTGTGTACCGTTCGGGTCCACCAGGCTGCCGTCGGCGAATCGGAAAGGATTGTCATGGTAAAAAGTCAGGCCGTTCTGCAGTTGCGGCTGTCTGGGCTCGAAATCGGCACCCACTCTCGCTTTGAAGTTTTCGCTGGGCGTAAACAGAAACTGCACGCGGCCGCTCAGGCGGTCCTTGTTGTAAAGGCTGTAGTTGTCATCATAGGACTGGGTATAGAATCCCCGGCCCTTGTCGACCAGGAAGGAAATGCGCGTCGCCAGAAAATCATCGATTACGCCGCCGCCCAGGGCGCCCTTCAGAATGAGGGCTTCACGCTGTCCGTAAGCCGCCGAGAGTTCGGCCGTGGGAATGAAGGTCGGGAGCTTGGAATAAACATTGACCTTGCCCGAACTCGCGCTCAAGCCGCCCTCCGTACCTCTGGGGCCGCGGGTGACTTCTACCGCATCGACATCGTAGAAATCGAAGTTGGCAAGCTGCGTCAGCGCATAGCTGACGCCATCGACCGTTACGCCTACGCTGGGGTCCTGGGTTTCCGTGAAAGACCGCTTGCCCACGCCGCGGATCGATAACGAGGCGCCGCGCGTGTTGTTCTGGTTGAACTGGACGTTTGAAGCGCGCCGGGTAATGGCGCCCAGGTCCAGCGACAGCTCGCGATCGAGCTCCTTGCCCGAAACGACCGACACCGACTGTTTGATATTATGCAGCTTTTCAAGCTTGGGCCGCGCGCGTACCACGACTTCGCCCAGATCCTTGGTTTCTTCCGGCTCTGCCTGGGCCACTTCCGTCGCCGGCGCTTCAACAGCAGCGGGCGCTTCAGCGGCAACGGGGGGCGCTGTCCCGGCAGGCGCAGCGGCTGCGCTTTTATTGATCAAATCCTGCTCCCGCTTTTTCGCCGCCGCCAGTTCCTGCGTCAAGCGCTCCACTTCCGCCTGCAGTTCCTGCACGCTTTTTTTCGCATCCGCCGCCTGCACGCCGGATACGGACAACATGGAAACGCCTGTTATCGCCACGGCTATGCTGGAGGATAACTTGCGGCGCGAGCCGATCGCCTGAGGAATAACCGCCTGCCGGACCAAGGCGGTTGAAAATACATCTCCCATTTTGCGTTTCATTACTACCCCATTTCCTTACAAATAAAATTAAAACAGTGCATCGATCCGTGAAGTAATTGTTTTAGCCGCAGCGCATACACAGGCAGCAAGATCCATTTCATTCGTAGCACTGATATATAGATGGCGTTACCCATGCTTTCCGCAACGCTCTCCTGAAAACGCAGATTTCGTGCCATGCAGGCAAAAACAGGGTTTCCTTGTCCTATCCTCTCTCGTGAAACAGGTAGTTGTCTGAATTTAAAAAACTTTATGTCATAACAATGATCCGGGAGGACATCGATTGGCGCTTTCGCCAACACCTTTAGCCGATGCCAACTGTTCTAACATAAGCACCCTGCTGATGGGCTGTTTCTCCAACAGCAACCCATATGAACTGCAGGCATCGCCGGACATTGGCCTGCGGGCTGAAGATTTGCGAACACTCGGATTCTTGGCCGCCTCGATGAAGCGAGTGCCTCTCCCCGTCCTGACTTACGGGCTGGTACGATAGCTGCTACTCGGATTGAAGCTCAGCTCACTGAACACAGCATTCGGCGGCGGGCCTGCATGACTGCGCGTTTTTTGAAGAAACTCAATCCTCGGAACAAGGAAAAATGGACATGAAGATTTTTGATCACAAGCCGGCCAAGACGGCTTTCACTTTATTGGCGGGCGCGCTGGGAACTTGCATTTCCTTGTCCGCGCGGGGAGAACCAAGCATTTTCCCGACCGGCACCCTCCGCTACGATCCTGCCAAGGCTTACAATTCATTCGTGCTGTTTACCGGCGGCGACAAGATTGCCCGCCTGATCGACCTGAACGGCAATCCGGTGCATCAATGGCGCAATGAAAGCTCGCTCATTACCCTGATCGACCCTGCGCTGACGGGCGACGAGCCGGGCCATGTACTGCTGACCCTCGCCACCGAAGAAGGCAACGGCTCCGACCTGGTGCCGGGCCGGGTTGGCCGGCGCGTCTCGAAAACGATCGGCGAACAGGATTGGGAAGGCAGGACCGTCTGGCAGTTCGGCGAAAAAGCGCCGGGCGGCCGGGCGCAGCAACATCATGACTGGGCCAGGCTGCCGAACGGCAACACCCTGGTGCTCGCCAACCTCGTTCATCCGGTTCCCGGCTTCGCGCAGCCCAATGTGCTCGACGATGTGGTCTACGAAGTCAACCCGGAAGGCGAAATTGTATGGACGTGGCAGGCTTCCGACCACATCGGGGAATTTGGCTTTACGCCGGAGGAGCTGAAACTGGTGAAGGAATCCAAAAATGCCGATTACCTGCATCTCAACAATTTGAAGGTCATCGGCCCCAACCGCTGGTACGATGCCGGCGACCGGCGCTTTCATCCTGACAACCTGCTGATCGACTCCCGCAATGCCAACTTTATCGCCATCATCGACAAGCAGTCCGGCCAGGTCGTCTGGACGCTGGGTCCCCATTATCCCGCCATCGGCGAATCCGGCATCGACGTCAGCCGCAAAACGCCGCGCCCCGTGGATCAGATCAGCGGCCAGCACGATGCCCATATCATTCCGGCCGGGCTCCCTGGCGCCGGCAATCTGCTGGTCTTCGACAACCAGGGCGAAGGGGGCTATCCGCCCGCGGCGCTGACCGTGACCGGCGGCTCGCGGATACTGAAGATAGATCCGGTCAAAAAGGAAATCGTCTGGCAGTACACGGCCGAGGATTCCGGCCGACCCGGCTGGAGCTTCCGCAGCGCCCATATCAGCAACGCGCGCCGTTTGCCGAACGGCAACACCTTCATCGATGAGGGCGAGGTCGGCCGGTTCTTCCAGGTCACGCCTGCCGGCGAGATCGTCTGGGAATACATCAATCCCTACCCAAGCCGCAACAAAGACCGGCAAACCGGGCGCGAAATCGTCAATTACCAGGTTTACCGCGCCCAGCCCGTGCCCTACGAGTGGGTTCCGGCCGGAACGCCGCATGCCGAGAATGCCGTGATCCCGCCCGATCCCAGCCAGTTTCATCTGCCGGCGGTAAAATAACCGCCCTGCCCCATGGATTGAATAGCCATGGGGCATGATTCCATCGGATACGCGATACCCTATAGGTTATTGAGCTGATGTTACGCATGAATCGATCTATGTTCTGTTTTAGTGTTACTGCGACCCTTACGGCACTTGTACTCCCGGAAGGTATTGGTTAAGGCAGTAAAGCTACGAGAGTAAATACCAACGGTAAGCGCGCCAGGCGCATTCGGATCTGCCGTGTAGGTGCGAATTCATTCGCACTGCCTATATATCTCAGGTGTCCCGGGTCGAATGAATTCGACCCTACAACTGCGTAACATCAGTTATCGAGTAATCAAAGCTAAGCCCCGTTGCGCCTCAGGAAGCAGGCTATCAACAAAAAAGCTTGTAAATTGATGCTCAGGAAGCAGTTGCGTCCGGTCCCCAATACCTCGATTTTGTCAGAGTCCGATTATTTGTCTGAGCCCTACGTGTAATTACCTACTTTTAAAACAGTTGTTTGAAAAATTCCGTCGGTGGATTTTTCACATTGGGCTTGATCTGGCATGGAAGATGCGAAAGCCAATCGATCTTTGTGCTGATCAGGAAGCAAAGCCGGGCGCAAAAAGCACTTGAGGCTGATGCCCGGACAACAGTCGAGAAACAGAGAGGCAGTCACAACAACGCCGGTTCTCCAGCGAATGAAATCCCCCTGTTTACGGCAGTCGGCGCTTTTATGCATCCGATCTGACATGAAGCAAACAAAACCAAAACATTTATAAATGACAAGTGGGGAAGTAGATGGGGATCGATAGATTAGGCCGGCTGCCGATTATAAGCAAAAGCCTGAAACAGCCGCCTGGGAGCAGGATTGAAAAGCGGCTTTTGTCCGCCAAAGTATTTGGCATTCTAAGGGAAAACACATTGCCAACCAAAGTAGCGGCTTGGCACCGGGCAAGCCTGAACGGACCGGTAATGTTTATGGCGGGAGCTTGCCTGCTGATGCCGGGCCATGGCTTCGCTCAAGCTATCTCCGGCGATCCCGCCGCTGAAATAGCGCGTTTAAAGCAGAAATTGGCAGCAAGCGAGAAGGAGAATGCACGGCTAAGGGCCTTGACCAACGAGAACGCTCCTGCCGATACGGCAAATGCCGGCACACCTCCCCTTCAGCCAACGCCGGCAAAAGGCGCTGTTTCTGCAGCGGCGGCAGAACTTGAACAGGAAGCTGTCGAACCTAAAAACCTGTCGGAAGTAGTAGTGACTTCGCGGCGCAAAGAAGAAAAACTTCAGGACGTGCCGATCCCGATTACCGTGCTGGGAAACAAAAATATTGAACGCGACAGGACTTATGATATTCAGGATCTGACCAAACGTGCGCCCGGCGTTACGGCGACCACCCCCAACGGCAGACGGACCGGTATTTCGATACGCGGCATCGGCAAGGCCAGCGGCAATGACAGTATGGAGCCCGCGGTTGGCGTGATGGTGGATGATGTTTTCATGAGCCACGTCGGCATGTCCTATCAGGACTTTACCGATCTGGACCGGATTGAAGTGTTGCGGGGGCCGCAAGGGACCCTGATGGGCAAGAACACGACCATAGGCGTGATCAACTATACCAGCAAGGCGCCCGGCTTTATTCAACAGGGCTTTGTTGAAGGCGAGGTCGGCGGCAATCAACAGACTGGCGTATTGCCCGGCGCATTTAAAGCCAGAGCGTCTTACAGCAATGGGATAGTCGACGATTTACTGGCATTTCGCGCTTCGGCGTTTATCAATACGCAGGACGGCGACCTGCATAATATCAATCCCGAAGGCGGCACCTACAACGAACGTAAACGCTACGGCGGCCGCTTGCAGTTCCTGCTGACGCCGAGTGAAGCGCTGCGATTCAGGCTGAACATCGATTACGCCGAAGCACACGAAAACAGCAACGTTAAACCGAAAATGTTCGAGCCGGCGACTTTTCTCAACGGTTCGCCCAGAACCAATACCTTTACCAGCCGGATTTCCCGGGGCTATTTCAATGGTTATCAGCCCATCATCGGCGACGAGGCCTGGAACAAAATCGATATAGGCCAGGCTCAGCCGCTGCCTACCATTAACGGCGGCGTTTCCGGAAAACTGGATTGGGATATTGGGCCGGGTACATTGACATCGGTGTTGGCTTATCGCGAATTTCACTTCGATGCCAAAAACGATAGTGAAGAAACCAGGTTCGATATCGCCAGAGGCGGTACAAAAGTCGATACCAGGCAGTATTCCGAGGAGCTGCGCTATGCCTGGTCGCCGTTCGATTGGCTCGATACCCAGAGCGGCTTGTTTCTGATGCATACTGAAACCGATTCCACCGGCAGAAACTTGTATGGCGTGGATGCCGGGGCTTTTTATGCCAGTAATAAACAATACGACGCGTTAATAAACAGTAATGTCGGTTTGCTGCGCAGTTCTTTGAATAATGTCTTCGTCAAGACCAACACCACGCCATCCACCGACAGTATTGCGTTATTCGAGCAGGTCAACTGGCATATCACAGACAAAGCCACGCTGACTTTGGGCATCCGCGAAACCTTCGAAAGCAAGAACAACAGTATCGAGAAAACCGCTACCTTTTATGACGGCTCGCCATTGACTTCAACCGGCAACGCCACGGCAGACGCCATCCGCGAGGCACGAGTCGCGCAGACTTACGGCCGGCAGTCCGGCAACCGCATCGATGAATGGTCAACCTCCTGGCTGGCCAATCCCAGCTATAAAATCAACAAAGACGTCATGGTCTATGCGTCGGCCGCCGGCGGGCAAAAATCCAGTTCGGTACAGTTTAATAATTCCGATGGCTCGAATGTCTATGTAAAACCGGAAAAATCGCTGGATTTCGAGTTGGGGCTGAAAAGTTTGCTGCTCGATAAATCGTTGATGTTCAATATCAATCTCTACCACACCACGATTACCGATTATCAGGCTACCACCAGTATTCCCGATGCGACTCAGCAAACCGGTTACCGTTCGGAATTGGGCAATATTCCCGAGATTACCGCAATGGGGGTTGAAATCGATTCCGCTTATTACGCAAATCCCTGGTTGACGTTCAGCTTCGGCGGCGCCTACAACCATGCCCGTTATACCGACTGGAGCACCGCGACTTGCCCGGCGGAGATCCCCACTTCGGTACAGGCGGTCTGCGATTTTACCGGCAGGCAGGTGGGCGGCGCGCCTGACCTGACCGGCATCTTTGGCGTGGACTTGCACAAGCCGCTGGGATTTGCCGGATTGACCGAGCACGCCTGGGTCAACTCGGTCGTGCGCTCGTCGCAGAATCTTGAAGCGCAACTATCGTCATTTGGCAAGCAGGACGCTTATCAAGTCACGGACGTCGGCATCGGTCTATTCACTGGCGGCAAAATCAGGTACGAAATCAATCTGGTGGCCAATAACGTGTTCGATACCCAGTACACCACCAGCGTCAATGATTACAGCAATACCTATCCGGTCGGTTACGACGGCATCGGTGCCCGCCGCTATGTCGGGCTGGTATTGAATTCGAAGTTCTAACTGATGTTATGCGGTCAGTTGAATTCAGGTTTGGCTAAAGGCGAGTTCCTTTCTTTTAACAACCTGTGTAGGCTGGGTTGGAGCTTTAGCGGAAACCCGGCAGGGGCGGCTTTGAAAAGCTGGGCTTATCAACCCAGCCTAGCCGTCTATTTATTCATGGCTTTCAGTTTTACGAAAGAAACCGGCAGGGGCTCCACCGGCACCCGCTCCTGCTGAGGCAATCCGAATCGGCCGGCATCGAACCAGCGCGTGTTGCTCAACCACAAGCCCTGGAATTCGGCGCCGTGTTCCCGGTTGACAATGACGGTTTTCTGCCGGCGCGCGTCCATGAAGACGAGCCGGTTGTCCGGCCCGATCCAGGTTTTCAGCAGCGCCTGAAAATCCTGGCTGTGTAGCAGATCCGGGTTGTGCCGCAGGATGGGGCGCAGGTAATCATGGGCGGCATGCCAGCTGTCGGAACGCCCCTGCACCCGGCACTCGATATCCAGCGTGCCGTTGTGCACCATGTAAACATCGGGCGTCACCCTGAAAGGATGCGTATTGGCGGCCGTGATGTCGCCCCGCGTGCGCAGCCGCAAATGAATGACGCATTCCTGATCGCCCACGCTTCTGTAAGCCCGGTGCAATGCGTTAAAGCAGGTTGTGCGCCGCCGCTTGACGTTAACCCAGCTCGACCCGCCGAAAGCCATCAGACCGAATCCGTCGGGGTTATGCTCGGCAGCTGACCGCAGCAGGTCTACAGGCACCTTGGCATGCCTCGGCTTATGTATGATCAGACACATAGGCTAATTCTCATGGATCGTCTATACATCAATGATTCAGGCTCAAATTCATGAATAGGCTCAGCAAAGCGCGGCCGCTAGGAGGCCGCCGGAAAATGAAACATGCGCCTGTTGAACGGGTCTTCCTGATGAGCCAGACCCAGATTTTCTCTCAGCGTTACCCCTTCGTACTCGGTACGGAACAGGCCCCGGCGCTGCAATTCGGGAATGACCAGATTGACGAAATCGTCCAGGCTGCCGGGCAGGCAGGGCGGCATGATGTTGAACCCGTCGACAGCGCCGCTGACGAACCAGTCTTCCAGTTGATCCGCGATGGATGCCGGCGTGCCTATCATCGCCTGCTGAAACCCTGCGCCGGCAGCGCCCGTGTAATAAGGCCTGTCAGCCTGCGACCGAAGCATTTCATATTTGTCGCGGGCCTCGCGCTCGGTCCTGCCGATCACCGGAAGCACGGCCGATAGGATTTTGGTCTGTTCCGGCGAACGCCCGTATTTGATTAACTTGCCTTTCAGCTTCGAATGGAAGGCTTTGGCGGCTTCGAGCGCGTGCTGCGCAGTGAACACCAGATCGGCTGTCTGTGCGGCCAATTCCACGGCGGCATCCGATACCCCTGACTGAACCATAACGGGGCAGCCATGATAAGACGCCGCTATATCACCCGCCCTGTGAGCTGAGCAGTTTTGCAGATCGTAAACGTAAGCTTCATGTTTCCAGCTATCCCAAATGCTCGCGAGAACATCAAGATATTGGCCGGCGGTCTCGAAATGCGCTCTGTATTCGATCTGATTGTATAGGCTGGGGTACTTGGATTTGGCATTGTCGGGAATCGAAATAAGATTGCAGCCGGCGCGGCCGCCACTGATATGATCGAGCGACGCGAATTTACTGGCCAGATTGTAGGGGTCGGCATGGGCAATGGAAGCGGTTGCGATAAGGCCGATGCATTCAGTGGCGTGAGAGAGTGTTGTCAACAGCGTGACAGTCTCGAAATGATCCACCGGACTGGTTAGATCTAAGGCTTCATTATTGCTTGCGGACAGATCCGCGGTATCGGCAAGGAATAGGGCATCGAATTTGCCGCGCTCGGCTGTTTTGGCGATCCGGATATAATGCGTCAAATTCAATTCTGCGTATTCAGATGCTTCATTATGGCGCCAGGCCGCCAGATGGCGACTGTCGCCAGGCAGGAACACGCTCAACTTCAGCCGTTTTTTTTCGCTTCTCGTTACACTCATGACTGGCTCTACCTTCGTTATAGCAATGCTTCTATGGAGCAATGCAATGGCTGTGCCATTGTTCTGGGCAGATCAGGCAGCGCCGGCAGGGCGATTGATAGAGTCTTGTTGCTGTTTATGCAGCACCTGCTGGTACAGTGCTGTTGTTGTAAAAGCAGAGCTGGAGAATCACGGCAGACCCTGTGGGGGTGACTTCAGTCGCCTCTTGGCTCTGAAATGGGCGACTGAAGTCGCCCCCACAGGTTTTTAAAATAGCTTTTTAATACACTGATGGCCGCCGTAGGGTCGAATTCATTCGACCCGGAACAGCCGAGATAGACAGGCAGTGCGAATACCCCCAAGGGGCACAAGTACCCGCAAAGGGCACAAGTAAATTCGCGCACTACAGGTCCAGATTCTCCTTTTCTCGAAGAGGAAAAGGCACAAAGCGATTATAGAGCCCGATCAGCGCTTCTCAATCACTTCAGTCTTCAGGACATCGAACGCATCGAAGGCAATATTCAGACTGAGCCTCAGATTGATGATGCTGGCAATGGCGGTGCTGGCAAAAATACAGATCATGATGGCGATCTGGTATTTCACCGCGATCCAGGGCTCGCTGCCGCCCAGGATCTGACCGGTCATCATGCCGGGCAATGAAACCAGTCCCATAGTGGCCATACCGGCGATGGTCGGATTGAGGGCGGCCTTAATGGCGGCGCGGAAGTAGGGCCGGACGGCTTCCCAGCGGTTCGCGCCCAGCATCAGGAAAGTCTCGTATTCCTGCTCGTTTTTCCGCAAGGCGGAATAGAACCGTTCCAGCGCGATGACATTGCCTTGCAGGCAATTGCCCAGAATCATGCCGGCCAGCGGCACGATGTAGCGTGCGTCGTAATAAAGCGCCGGCTGGATCACCAGCATCACCAGATAAGCGGTGGATACTATGACGCTGGAGGCAATGGCCGTCAAAGTGGCCAAAAAGAAATAGCGCGCCTTGAGCCCTGCGCGCTGCAGGATGCTCAAATCGGCGACCATCAGCATCAGCAGTATCCATAAGCCGTTGAGCCAGGGATTATTCAGGTCGAACAGCGCTTTCAGATAAATCCCGACCAGGGATAACTGAACAGTCATGCGCAAAATGCTGATGCCGATATCCCGGCTCAGGCGAAGGCCTATCAACCAGAGCAGCAGCCAGGGCAGCAGACAGAGGCCGTACAGCAGTGCCATCCGGGGGAGAGTGATATCCAGTGTTTCCATTGCGGTTTACCTAACTGATGTTATGCAGTCAGTTGAGATTTAATTAAAGTGTCGCTGGCGCGACGGATTATTTTAATCGGGTTCTCGCACCCGAGAGCGAGTTACTTTCTTTTGCGTCGCCTCGGCAATTGCTCCTGCATTGCTCTACCTCCTGCATCCATGCAGTCGAAAAGAAAGTAACCAAAGAAAAGGCGACCCGGTTGCCGCTTGTTTCCTGTGCTCCTCACTTTCGACGAGGGTTGCCAGAAGGGCCATCCTTGGCCCTCAGGGGCGCTGCATCCATGCAGCGCCCCTGAGGGCTGTTCTCGACGAAAGCTGCGGTGCTCGGCGCGGCAAACGGGAAAAGGTGCCTATCGTAACATCAGTTACCTAATGCAGTTCAGGGCTTTTCGGTACACCGCAAGTCCGGAAAGGTACGCGATGCGTACCCTACAAAGATGGGGAGACTCCAAATGTTGGGTTTATCAACCTAGCCTACCGCCGCCAAAAGCTGCGGTGCTCGGCACGGCAAACGGAATAGGGCGCAAACCAACATCAGTTACCTAATGCAGCCTGTGTAGGCTGTAGCAGGACGGGGCATGTTGCCCCGTCCGAAACGTTCAACACTTGGTTGTTCAATCTCCAAATTCAGGAACTTAATGCAGTCCTGACGAGCCTATTGACGCATCAAACCCGGCGCGCCCTCGACGACTTATCAAACGCCCTTCTTCAATTTCGAAAACGAGATCACAGCGTTCGATCCAGTCGGGGTCGTGAGCGACCGATAAAACTGTCAAACTGGCATCGGAAAAAACCTCGAACACCGCTTGTTTGCTTGCCGCATCCAGCGCGCTGGTCACTTCGTCCAGCAGGTAAATACTTTTGCCCAGCAGCAGGCCGCGCGCCAGCGCAATCCGCTGTTTTTCCCCGCCGGAAATACGGCCGCTGTCCTGGCGCAAAATATCTGCGGGCAAATGCAAACGCTGCAATACGTCCATGATCTGCGCTTCCGTGGGCTTATGGCCATGATGGGATTTAAACTGGAAAGGCAGCAGCAGCGCTTCCCTTACGCTTTCAGCGCCCAGTATCGGCTCCTGTCCTATATAGGCAATGCGGCTTCGAACGGCCTGAACCGATGCGGCATCAAGCGGTTTTCCCTGAAAGCGGATCATGCCCTGAGTCAGCGGCAGCAAGCCCAGCAAAGCCCTCAGCACACTGCTCTTGCCGGATCCGGACTTGCCGCATAACACGGCTTTTTCGCCGGCAAAAAGATCAAAGCTGATCTCCGACAGCAGCGTTTTTTCATGGATGCGGACCGACACGCGGTCAAATTGAATGATAGGGGGCATTATGTGTAAAAATCCGATTTAATCCTGCAATCGTTCAACGCTGAGAAAGAGCGACGTTCGCAATGTGAGGCATCATAGCATCGGATGAAGAATAATCGTCTTCCATTTCTTCGGGTCTGCCCGCCGAATATCGCTTAAGTAGATTTCGTGGTGCTTTCCGGCTCGGCCGGTCAGCGAATCGATGAACTCATGAACGCGGCGGATCGTCGGTCCTTCTTCGGAGAATGGGCCAACATGCAGCACTTGCGCGCAGCGGCCTTCGCAGAAGGTTTCCAGGCGCAGCCTGGAAATGCCTGGAAGATTTTTCTTTTTCCGAGCTTCGGCAATGGCCGACTCGACAATGTCGTTTTCTACAAAGGACGGCTGCATGATCATCATCGTCCACTTCCACTTGGCCTTATCATTGGCCGCGAAAGCGGACATGTCATCCGCCCACCAAAGCCCTTCGAGCGGCATCACCGCATAGTCAAGTTTCCGCGGCCCTTTCTTGAGCATGAACTTAGCCGTGTAGGACACAGAGAACAAGGCCTCTACGGCCTGCGCATATTCCTGTGATGTGTTTGGGTCGCCTTCGCCGTCGACCATGAGGAACGTGAAGGCTGGCACTTCAACCTGAACGACTTCCTTGGCGGATGGCTGGTACAGATGCTTCAGTTCTTTTCTGAGGTCGATTTTTTCCATGGGGCTTCCTGATGACGACTAGAGTAAAGCTCAGCAGCCGAAAAACCGCGCAGCGGTTGAATGGGCGGCTGAAGCGCCTTGTTGGGCAGTTTCATTGCCAAAAACGTAACAACCATGCGGAGATTGCCACTAATACAAGGACTATTGAAACCACTTTTTCCTTCTTGCTTGCAGAAGTGATGACTATTCCTAGTTGTGCTGCGACGATGATGATCAAAAGCAGGAGTGTGAATATCGTTCTATTACCAGCGCCATCATCAGCCGGTAATGCCGAAATTGATGGATCTATTTCTTGCATCCATGCGTACTTATTGGTCGGCATAGCAATAAAGGCAAGAAATCCACATGCAAACAGCAGGTGCGCAAAAACGCTTGCTATCACTTTCATTGGAGCCCCCGATTATTTGAGAAGACTTGTAACTCGGGGCCAGAGTTTAACAATGAAATCGCCATAGCTCGTAGAATGCACTGAACACAGTGACGCGCATCGATCGCGAACGATGCGGTTCGTACCTCACCGCATCCTACCTCGCTAGCATCAGATTAAAGCCCAAGTTAGGCGAGTTCATATTTGACAAACTCCTGTGCTGCTTCGATTAACTCGCGAATTTTTTCGTAGGAGCAATCTCCGTGTGTGAGTGGTTTTCCATTCATGGATATATCTATTACAACTCCCGACCATTCAACCGGCAAACGTGATTTTTCGTCTGGATTGAAATTGAACTTCATCTCATGAGACCAACAATTTCTCAGTATTCTCCAAAACTGAAACCAAGATTGCGATTTCAGCAAAGACAGCTGGTTTGTGCTGTGGCAATAGTACTTTGTGAGCGGGAATAATTCCTTAATTGCTGCCCTATGTGCGGAAGCGTATAACTCTTCTGTGGCAATCCTTAACGCTATGTCATCATCTACAAACTGTTCAATGTCAGGAAACAACCCTGAAATACCCTTGTCATCATTTTTTATTATTTCTCTATGTAACTCTTTGAATACTCGCGGAATATCAGGATACGACCACATGATCAGGCAAGCGTAAGTAAGCTTTATATGATTCAGCTTTGTTCGATACAACCCCAAAATATGAGCTTTGTCCATCAGATATTTTCGTCTAACAAGTGATTAAATAGTTTCCACATGCCTTCTGATTCTGGAAGATATACAGAAAGATGAATTTCAAATAGATAATTCCACAGCCTGTGCAGGGCGGAATAGGATATTCCCGTATTCCCCCAAAGGCAACCGATGCACTGTTGCAGAAGACGCACCGCTTCAGCGTTTTATGTTTATCCAGCAACAATCAATGCGCATTAGCTGTTTATTTTGCTTGCGATACAAAAGCTTGGAACATGGCATAACAATTGATTATTGAATATTGCACAGCTGACAGCACATCAAAATCTGCTGAAAATGCTCCCGGACTCTGCGGACTTTCTCCAGAATAGCTGGCAATGCCTGACTCAGAGCATGACTGTCAGGGATTGGCTCAATCAAGATTCAATAGAGGTCATATGAAAAAGAATTCGTCATCTCTTGCTTTCCATTTATCTGCTGCCGTCATGACAGCCGCGGCGCTGCAGGCTTCCGCCGATACCGTCACCGACTGGAACGAATACACGATTCTGGCCACCAAGGGCGCCACTTCGGCCATAACAGGCAATGCCGGCATCGCGCTGAACACAAACGTCGCCACGCGCATTGAAGCCATCGAAGCCCGAGCTGTGTTCAATGCCGTCAACGCCATCAATCGTTTCAGCCCTAACAGCTATTATTACCATGCCGGCTCGACTCCGGCAGGACTGACGCCGCATTCGGCGGAAGCGGCAGCGGCGCAGGCCGCGCACGACGTATTGCTCGGCACGCTGCCGAATAACGCGGCCTGGACATCCACGCGCGCCTGGCTGGACAGTCAGCTGGTGAGCGATCTGGCGGCTTTGGGCGTCAGTGATGCCGATCCCGGCATCGCCACAGGCCGGGCGGCGGCGCAAGCGGCCATCGCTGCCAGAACCGGCGATTTTTCGGCGATCAGGACAACCTATACACCCTCAACCAATCTGTCCGTCTCCCCAGCGGGGACTGTCGTCCCGAACGCCGACGGCAATCCCGGCGCGGGGCTGTGGCGGCCCAGCAATGGCGGGGCCGGCGTCATCGATCCGGTTACCGGCGCGCCTACCGGCTTCGATGCGCAAGGCGCCATCCTGCCCGCGGCGTCCATCGACTTCAACTGGAAGAACGTCAAGCCGTTCAGCCTGAGCACGCTGGAAAAACAGCAACTCGCTGCCGCCGTCCCGCCTTCGCTTGAAATAGGCAGCGAGGAATATAACGCCGAGCTGGCTTTCGTGCAGAGCCACGGGCAGGATTCCGCACATCCCGGCAGCCGCACGGAAGACCAGACTTTACAGGCGTTGTACTACAAATCGGACGCCGAGCTCTTCACTAACGAAGCCGCGCGCATCGCCTCGTTAAGGCGCGGATTGACGCTGAATGAAAACGCCCGTCTGTTCGCGGCATTGGACAATGCCCTGGCGGATGCGCGCATTGCCGCCTGGCAATCCAAATACGATCTGGTCTTCTGGCGGCCAATCACGGCGCTGAACGCCGATGCAGCCGGCAATGTGGCCAGCTATGACTGGAAGCCCCTGGCGTCCACGCCTCCGCACCCTTCCAGCACCGCCGGCCACAGCACCACCGTCGCGGCAGGCGCCGAAATACTGCGGGCTTTCTTCAAAACGGACAAGATCGATCAGACCGGCGCATCCGTCAGCCTCACCACGATTCCCTGGCTGATCAGCACGAACAACGGCACGGGCCGCACCAATCCGTTGCTTAACGGCAGCGACGCGACCACGCGGGAAGTTTCAACCTTCTCCCAACTGCAGCTGGAGAACGGGCAGAGCCGGGTTTATCTGGGCATCCATTTTGGCAATGACAACTATCAGGGCCAGACGCTCGGTCTGGCGGTAGCCGATGCGATCATTAAAAGCAAAACGGACCCGGCAGCGTCAGGGTTGAGCGTTTTTGAAGGCGGACGGGATATTCCTACGGCTAAACGCCTGAGATCGATACTCATCGCCGATTCCGCCAACTCGGGATTCTTCGGCCTCACTGATGACAAAGAGCATGGCGAGAACCATTAACCCGAAGGCATGATAAGGGCTGGGCGTTTTTCTCAGGTTTGTGGAAAAGCGCCCAGCACTGCTATTCAGGAAAGATTGTGCAAAGCCTTGATTCGGCAATAGGCCAGATTTGCGGCTTTGCGCACGTCCGGGTCCGGATCGCTTGCAGCCTCAAACAGCGGATCGATCGATGCCGGATCGGCAATTTCCCCCAAAGCTAGCGCGGCCTCTTTGCGCAAGTTGCTGACAGGCTCAAAGAGCAAACCGCACAACGCCGCCACGGCGCCGCCCTCTCTGAGCCGTCCAAGACTGTGAGCGGCCTTGAGGCGCACCTGCCAGTGGCTGTCATGCAAAGCGGCAATCAAGGCGGGCGCAAGTTCCTGTAGCCCTAGCTTTCCAGTTACGGCAGCCGCAGTCTCGCGTACCTGCCAGTCCGAATCAGCCAGCGCCGATTGCACGGCGCTGCTTACTAAAGCCTCGGCTGAAAAGCCTATCGCCCCGACGGCGGCTCGCCGCACTTCGGCATCGGGATCGTTTGTTGCTAGCACGACCATCTGCGGCAGGGCCGGATGGGCTTTTAACCAGCCCAGCACGGCTACGGCTTCTCGACGGACACTGGCGTCCTCATCCGATAAGCCCTTGAGCGCAGGCCGCGTTGCCTCGGGCAGGCGCAGTTCGCGCAGCGCCCGGAAAATCGCGGCGCGGACGCCGGCATCGGCATTGTCTGCCTGTTCCAGCAGCAATGCACCGATCGCTGGATTTTTAACGGCGCTCAGCGATTGGGCCGCGGCTTCCCGTACCGCGGGTTCAATATCTTCCAAAGCGCTCAACAGCCCAGCCACTGCCTCCGGACTATCTTGGGCCTCCAGCGCTTTTGCAGCTTCCAGACGCACTTCCTTGGCTGGATCTTCTAGCGCGGCGATTAATAGGGGTTCGGCGGAATCCAGGTCCATTTCATCCAGCAGTGACATCAGCGCCACACGGCGCACGACGAGATCGGCATGGGAAAGACGATCAGTTAATGCAGAGTCCATGGCAGTCACCGTAACAGATAGGGAATATCCACCTTAATGGCCTGAGTCGGGCAGTCCTTCTCGCAAGGAAGGCAATACCAGCACTCGTCGTATTTCATGCCGGCCTTGCCCGTTGCCGGGTCTATGGCCAGCACGTCCAGGGGACAAACATCGATGCATACTGTGCAGCCTTTGTCGGCTATGCAAGCGTCCAGATTCACTTTGACCGGAAAATCGATATCACTAAACGCCATGGTGTTCTCCTGATGAACTCGTTTGTCGGGGTTGAATGCGCAACTGCTGGTAGACTTTCTTTTCGGTTTCCTCCAGCTCGACCAGATAAGGCTCCAGCGCCCGCTTGAACACCTGCATGTTGCCGCTGCGGTCTTTCTTCACCTGAACATGCGCCTGCCAGTCCGCCTCATTGCGCTCGGGATAGTCCTGCCGGTAATGGTAGAGTCCCCAGCGGCTTTCCGTGCGGAACAACGAGGCCCGAGCCGCCATTTCGGCGCAGTCCAGAATAAAGCCGACTTCGGCGGCCCGCATGAGTTCATGCGGGTTCGACACGGCCATTTTTTGCAGATCGGCGCGGATGTCTTCAAAGCGCCTGAGGCCGATTTCCATGCGCCGCGCCACTTTCGGCGGCTGCAGGTAGTCATTCACCAACCGGCGCAACTTGAATTCAACCTGAGCCGGGGAAAGCCCCTGCCCGCGCGTGAGCGGCGCGAAAATGCGCTGGCGCTCGGCTTCCACTTGCTGCGCGTCAATGGCTGCAAATTCCGTAGCGGCGCAGTAATCGGCCGCCGATTCGCCGGCCAGCCGGCCGTACACGAAAGCGCCCAGCATATAATTGTGCGGCACGCAGGCCAGATCGCCCGCCGCATACAAGCCCGGCACCGTAGTTTCGGCGCGCTCGTTGACCCATAAGCCAGAGGCGCTATGCCCGCTGCACAAGCCGATTTCGGAGATGTGCATTTCGACCATGTCGGTCCGGTAATCGGTGCCGCGCCCCTGATGAAAGCGGCCGCGGCTGGGCCGTTCGTTGCCGTGCAGGATGGTTTCGATGCTGGCGACGGTTTCCTCGGCCAGATGGTTGAGCTTCAGGAAAACCGGCCCCTTGCCGCCCGCCAGTTCCTGATAGAACTCCTGCATCATCTGCCCGCTCCAGTAATCGGACTCGATGAAGCGCTCGCCCCGGGCATTGGCCGTATAGCCGCCCATGGGGCCGGTGACGTAGGCGCAGGCAGGGCCGTTGTAATCCTTGATCAAGGGGTTGATCTGGAAGCATTCGATGCCCGACAGCTCCGCACCGGCGTGATACGCCATACTGTAGCCGTCGCCGGCGTTGGTAGGGTTTTCATACGTGCCGAATAAATACCCTGACGCCGGCAGACCCAAACGCCCTGCCGCGCCGGTGCACAGAATCACCGCTTTGGCGCGGATGACGGTATAAACGCCCGTGCGGCAATCAAAAGCCAGCGCCCCTGCGGCCCGTCCGTCAGGCCCTGTCAGAACGCGCGTCGCCACTAAGCGATTGGTGATGTCCACGCGCGCCTGCTTCAGTTTGCGGTACAGCACTTTCTTGATGTCGTGCCCTTCCGGCATGGGCAGGACGTAGGTTCCCATGTGATGAACCTTTTTGACGGCGTAGTCGCCGTTTTCATCCTTCTCGAATCTGACGCCCCAGCTATCCAGCTCTTCGATCATAGCGTAGCTGTTTTCCGCATAGGCGAACAGCGTCTTCTGGTTGACGATGCCGTCATTGGCGACCGTGATTTCCCTGACATACTGCTCCGGGGTGGCGTAGCCCGGAATGACGGCATTGTTGAGGCCGTCCATGCCCATCGAGATGGCGCCGCTGCGTTTGACATTGGCTTTTTCCAGCAGCAGCACTTTCAGCGCCGGATTTTTCTGCCTGGCTTTGATGGCGGCCATAGGCCCTGCCGTGCCGCCGCCGATGACCAGGATATCGACTTCTATATTCTGAGTTTCCATAAGGGGTAATAAGCCTTTCTAAAGTTCGAGTTTCAGCAGCCGTTCGGCATTCCTGAACAGCACGTTGTCCAGTACCTGTTCATGCAGGCCCAGCGTCAGAAAGTCATCGACCGTCTGGCGCATGGCCCGGAAAGGATACGACGTCCCGAACAGCAGCTGGTCGCGCATGAAGCCATTGGCGGCGCGGACATACAAACTGCCGCCGGGCTGGAAAATATACATATCCGGAACGACGTAGACGTTTTCATAGCGAAACGCGACGCCTATCATTTCGTTCACGTACGGATAGAAGCCGTGGTAGCAGACAATCGGCAAACGGGGAAACGCGCGGGCAACCCCGCCCACCGCGGCCGGATTGGCATGTTCCAAATTCGGCGTTGTCGGACCGGACATCAGAAAAACCGGGATGCCCAGCTGATCGCAGGCATCATAAACCGGATAAAGGGAAGGATCGTCCGCCTTGAGCGCAGTGTTGCCGAACCCCGGCTCGATATTGATGCCGGCCAACCCGAGCTGTCTGACGGCGCGCTCGATTTCATCAAGCGCATTCGGTTTCTGTGGATCGACCGAGGCGATGCCGATAAGCTCTTTATGGGGCGCCGTGATTTCCAGAATCCGGTCATTGGCAATCGACAAGGCCGGCGTATCGCGCCCGACCACGACCGCCGCCGCAATGCCCGCCTCGCGCACTTCCTCGACAAACGCATCGACTGTCCGCGAGCGGATAAAATGCGCGTCGTTTTTCGATCCCACGCGCCGGTTCAGCCATCTGGCTGTTTCGTATTCGGCCGTCCCGGGCGTTGCGCCGTAAAAGTCATGCAGAAACGAGGGCCGGCTGCGCATATCAATTATTTTTCTTTTCATATCTGTCTCAATTCGAAATTAACCGGGGGCTAATGCCCATCTTAAGTTTTATAAATTCTTTAACTGATGTTACGCAGTAAGTTGAATTCAGATCGGTTTGGCAAAGTGTCGCTAGCGCGACGGCTTTATTTAATCGGGTTTATCGCACCCGAAGGCGAGTTACTTTCTTTTGCGCGGCCAAAAGAAAGTAACCAAAGAAAAGGCCGCCCGGTTGCCGCTTGT
>NZ_JAZHOC010000080.1:0-9399 GCF_036553575.1 Methylobacter sp. Wu1
TAAAACTGAGTTTACTATTCCTTCCATGAGCTGATTTCTGGGGTTGTTCGATGTCAGAAACCGTATTATCCCAGAGTTTGCTCATGGTTCTTCTCCATTAAAACTGTCCGAAGTATTGAAAATACGGATGTATGGCAAATGCCCGGCCCGGCTCAATATTTAAAATCGTCAGATCCGGTTTGAAGTATTACAATTTTCTTCATGGATTTCGTGGTCTTACGATTTAAGTTGATAGTCATTAAGCCTTTATGGCTTTCCCGATAAAAAACCTTAGCTATTGCATCTCAACCATTGAACATTAATATTGAGATTTTTATTCTCCGCTTTATTGAAGGAAGCGCTCCATTAAATGAAATCGCGTAACTTGAAGCTGCTTCTAATCGGCCTGGCTGTCCTCCTTTCGATCATAACGGCTGCCTATCTCATCAAGCCCCGTAACGACCAGCCGCAACAACAAAATGCCGAAAAACCGGGCAAGCCCGACTTTTCCACCGTTGCGGTTGTAGCCGAGCCGGCCAGACAGGGCGACTTCCCGATTTATCTGAACGGGCTAGGCACGGTGACGGCGCTCAATACGGCGACGATCCGATCGCGCGTCGACGGCGAACTGATCCGTGTCGCTTTTCAGGAAGGCCAGGTAGTGCGCGAAGGCGATCTGCTGGCGGAAATCGACCCGCGCCCGTTCCAGGCTCAGCTCATGCAGGCTGAGGGCCAGCTGCTCCGCGATGAAGCGCTGCTGAAAAATGCGCAGCTCGATCTGGAACGCTACCAGACGCTGCTCGAGCAGGATTCCATCGCCGCGCAACAGACCGCCACGCAGGAAGCGCTGGTCAGACAGTATCGGGGCACGGTAGAAACCGACCGCGGGCTGATCGCGGATGCCAAACTACAGCTGACTTATACGCGCATCACGGCCCCGTTCGCAGGGCGCTTAGGTCTGCGACTGGTCGATAAAGGCAATATCGTGAAAACATCCGATACCAATGGACTGGTCGTGCTGACGCAGATCCAGCCCATCACGGTCGTATTCACGCTGCCTGAAGCCGATCTGCCGGCCGTCATGAAACGGCTGCGCGCCGGCGAAACATTGCCTATCGAGGCATACGACCGCTCAGGCAGTACCCGCCTATCTCTGGGCAAGCTCGTGGCCGTGGACAATCAGATCGACATCGCGACCGGCACCATCAGGTTCAAGGCACAGTTCGATAATAAAGACCACGCCCTGTTTCCGAACCAGTTCGTCAACGTCAGGATGACTGTGGATACCTTGCGCGACGTCACGATCATACCGGCTGCCGCCATTCAGCGCGGAACGCCCGGTGCCTTCGCTTATATCGTGAAGGAGGACAAGACCGTCAGCGTGCGCCCGCTGAAACTGGGCCCTTCCGAAGCCGAAAAGGTCGCCGTGCTCGAAGGGCTTAAACCCGGCGAACAGGTCGTGGTCGACGGCATCGACAAGCTGCGCGAAGGCGCCGGGGTGGATCTCGTCAACCGGGAACCCGCACGGCCAGCGCCATGAATCCGTCCCGCACCTTCATCCTGCGCCCGGTCGCCACATCGCTGCTGATGGTGGCCCTGCTGCTGGTCGGGATCATCGGCTACCGCGCGCTGCCGATCTCCGCCCTGCCCCAGGTCGACTATCCGACCATTCAGGTCGTCACGCTCTATCCCGGCGCCAGCCCGGACGTCATGACCTCATCGGTCACGGCGCCGCTGGAACGCCAGTTCGGCCAGATGCCGGGACTCAACCAGATGTCGTCCTCCAGCTCGAGCGGCGCGTCGGTCGTCACGCTCCAGTTCGATCTGGAGCTGGACATCGACATTGCCGAACAGGAAGTGCAGGCGGCCATTAACGCGGCTACCAGCTTTCTGCCGACTGATCTGCCCATGCCGCCCGTTTACAGCAAGGTCAACCCGGCCGACACGCCGATCATGACGCTGGCGGTCAGTTCGAAGACGCTGCCCTTGACCAAGGTCGAGGATCTCGTGGACACGCGCCTGGCACAGAAACTGTCGCAACTGCCGGGCGTCGGCCTGGTCAGCATCAGCGGCGGCCAGCGCCCGGCCGTGCGCATCCAGGCCAATCCGATGGCGCTCGCAGCCTACAACCTGAGCCTGGAAGACCTGCGCACGGCCATTGCCCGCGCCAATGTCAATCAGCCCAAGGGCATGTTCGACGGCCCGGCGCGCGCGGCCATCATCGATGCCAATGACCAGCTCCGCTCGGCGGCCGAGTACAGGCCGATTATCATCGCTTACCGTGACGACAGGCCCGTGCGCGTATCCGATGTCGCCGAAGTCAGCGACGCGGCCGAAAACGTGCGGCTGGCGGCCTGGGCCAATGAGACGGCGGCCGTGATCGTCAATATCCAGCGCCAGCCCGGCACCAACGTCATCGAAGTGGTGGACCGCATCAAGACACTGCTGCCCCAGTTGCAGGCAGCCATGCCCAGCGCACTGGCAATCGTGCCGTTGAGTGACCGCACGACAACCATCCGCGCCTCCGTGCAGGATGTGGAGCATGAGCTTTTGCTGGCTGTAGCGCTGGTGGTGCTGGTGATCTACCTGTTTCTGCGCAATGCCTCTGCAACGACTATTCCTGGCGTAGCCGTGCCGCTGTCACTGATCGGCACATTTGCCGTGATGTATCTAGCCGATTTCAGCATCAACAATCTGACGCTGATGGCGCTGACCATCGCGGCCGGCTTCGTCGTGGACGATGCCATCGTGGTCATCGAGAATATCGCGCGCTACATCGAACAGGGCGAGAAGCCCCTGCAGGCTGCGCTCAAAGGTTCGGAACAGATCGGCTTCACGATCATCTCTCTGACGCTTTCCATGGTCGCCGTGCTGATCCCGCTGCTGTTCATGCAAGACGTGGTCGGGCGTCTGTTTAGCGAATTCGCGATCACGCTGGCCGTGGCGATTCTGATCTCCGGCATTATCTCGCTGACGCTGACGCCGATGATGTGCGCGAAGATCCTGCGTCCGGTTTCGGAAAAACACTCTGGCCGCTTCCACCATGCCAGCGGCCGCTTTTTTGACAAACTCACCGGCGGCTACGGGAGAATGCTGAACCGGGTGCTGGATCATCAGGGCATTACGCTGCTGGTCGCTGTTGCAACATTGGCGCTGACCGTGTTCCTGTATGTAATCGTGCCCAAGGGCTTCTTCCCGATTCAGGATACCGGCGTCATCCAGGGCATATCCGAAGCGCCCCAGACCATATCCTTCGAAGCCATGGCGCAACGCCAGCAGGCGCTGGCCAAGGCTGTGCTGGCCGATCCGGCTGTCGAAAATCTGTCTTCATTTATCGGCGTGGACGGCACCAATCCTACGCTCAACAGCGGGCGTTTTTTCATCACGCTGAAGCCATTGGCCGAACGCGGCATTACTGCCTCGGAGGTCATCCGGCGGCTGCAGCCGAAGTTTGCCGGGGTGCCCGGCATCACGCTGTACCTGCAGCCGGTGCAGGATCTGACCATTGAGAACCGCGTTAGCCGCACGCAGTACCAGTTCACGCTGGAAGCGGTCAATCCCGATGAACTGAGCCACTGGACGCACCGGCTCGTCGAACAGCTTTCGCACAAACCCTACCTGGCCGATGTAACCAGCGATATTCAGGACCGCGGGCTTCAGGCTTTCGTATCGATAGACCGCGACAGCGCCAGCCGCCTCGGCGTCACCACTCAGGATATCGATGACGCTTTATATAACGCTTTCGGCCAGCGGCTGATATCGACCAGCTTCACACAGTCGAACCAGTACCGTGTCGTACTGGAAGTCAAGCCGGAGTATCAAAAGAGTCCGGCGTCCCTGAAAGACCTCCGCGTCGGCTCAGCGAACGGCACGCAGGTGCCGCTTCCGGCCGTTGCCAGCGTATCAGAGCAGTCAGTCCCGCTCGTCATCAATCATCTGGGCCAGTTCCCGGCTTCGACGGTTTCATTCAATCTGGCGCCGGGCGCGGCTCTCGGCGAAGCGATCGAAAGCGTCGAGGCCGCCAAGCAGGAAATCGGCCTGCCTCTAAGCATACAAACCAGCTACCAGGGCGCCACGCGCGCCTTTACCGCCTCGCTCACGAACACGCTGTGGCTGATCCTGGCCGCGATCGTGACCGTCTATATCGTGCTGGGCGTGCTGTACGAGAGCTATATCCATCCGGTCACGATCCTATCGACGCTGCCTTCGGCCGGCGTCGGCGCCCTGCTGGCGCTGATGCTGTCAGGCAACGATCTGGGCATCATCGGCATCATCGGCATCATCCTGCTGATCGGCATCGTCAAGAAAAACGCCATCATGATGATCGACTTTGCTTTGGAGGCCGAACGCAAGGAAGGCAAGCCCGCGCGCGAAGCGATCTTTCAGGCGTCCCTGCTGCGCTTTCGGCCGATCATGATGACAACCATGGCGGCGCTGCTGAGCGCTCTGCCGTTGATGCTGGGCACGGGCGTCGGATCGGAGCTGCGCCATCCTTTGGGCATCACCATGGTCGGCGGGCTGATTTTCAGCCAGCTGCTGACGCTGTTCACGACGCCGGTCATTTATCTGGCTTTCGACAGGCTGAGCCGGCGGCTGTCGCGCCTGCAAAGCAGTGAGAGCCGGCTGTGACGATGCTGTCCACGCATTTCATCGCCCGCCCCGTAGCGACCACGCTGCTGACGCTGGGGCTGGCGCTGGCCGGCCTGGTCGCCTTTCTACAGTTGCCGGTTTCGCCGCTGCCGCAAGTCGATTTCCCGGCCATTTCCGTGTCGGCCCGACTGCCCGGCGCCAGCCCCGAAACCATGGCCGCCACGGTGGCCACACCGCTCGAACGCACTCTCGGCCGGATCGCGGGCATCAACGAAATGACATCAACGAGCTCAACAGGCTCCACGAGCATCAACCTGCAATTCGATCTCGACCGAGACATCAACGGCGCCGCGCGGGACGTGCAGGCCGCGATCAATGCGGCCAGCAGCCTTTTGCCCACGAACCTGCCGACCCGCCCCAGCTATCGCAAGGTCAACCCGGCCGACGCGCCCATCATGATCATCGCCCTGACCTCGGCCACCCAGACCCGCGGCCAGCTCTACGATGCGGCTTCGACGATTCTGGCGCAGAAAATCTCGCAGATTCCGGGCATCGGCCAGGTAGACGTCGGCGGCAGTTCGCTGCCGGCGGTCCGGGTGGAACTCAATCCCGACGCGCTGGCAAAGTACGGGATCGGCTTTGATGATGTCCGCGCGGCGATCGACTCGACCAATGCCAATAGGCCCAAGGGCTCCGTCGCAGAAGACAGCCGGCACTGGCAGATCTATGCCAATGACCAGGTCAGCACGGCGGACGCTTACCTGCCGCTCATTGTTGCCTATCGCAACGGCGCTCCCGTGCGCATCGCCGATCTCGGCCAGGCCGTCGATTCTGTGGAGGATCTGCGAAACTCCGGCATCAGCAACGGCAAGCCGTCCGTAATATTGATCCTGCGCAAGCAGCCCGAAGCCAACATCATCGAAACGGTGGACAGAGTCAGGGCAATGCTGCCCCAGCTTAAGGCCTCCATACCGCAATCCATAGACCTGTCGGTGCCCATGGACCGGGCCGGCACCATCCGCGCTTCGCTATATGAAGTGGAAAAAACGCTCTGGATCGCCATCGGGCTGGTGGTTCTGGTCGTATTCCTGTTCCTGCGCAACCTGCGCTCGGCTTTGATTCCGTCCATCACCGTGCCGCTATCGCTGATCGGCACTTTCGGAGTGATGTATCTGTTCGGCTTCAGCCTGAATAATTTGTCCTTGATGGCGCTGACTATCGCGACCGGCTTTGTGGTCGATGACGCCATCGTAGTGCTGGAAAACACCACCCGGCACATCGAAAAAGGCCTGCCGCCGTTTCAGGCCGCCATAAAAGGCGCCGGCGAAGTCGGCTTCACGGTCTTGTCCATGAGCCTGTCGCTGATTGCCGTGTTCATTCCGATCCTGCTGATGGGCGGCATCGTCGGCCGCCTGTTCCGTGAATTCGCGGTCACACTCTCGGCAGCGGTCATGATTTCGCTGGTAGCCTCGCTGACTACGGCCCCGATGCTCTGCTCCCGCTGGCTCGCCCGCGCCGAGGAGCGGCGGCATGGACGGCTTTATCACTGGAGCGAGCGCCAGTTCGACCGCATGCTCGCCGGCTATGAGCGGACGCTGCGTTGGGCGTTGGACCGCGGACCGCTGATGATGGCGCTGTTGCTGGGAACGATCATTCTGAATATCTATCTCTACGCTATCGTGCCCAAGGGTTTCTTTCCAGTGCAGGATTCCGGCCGGCTGGCCGGCGCACTCCGGGCCGATGAAAGCATTTCATCGGCCGCCCTGAAACAGAAACTGATCGATTTTGCCGAGATCGTGCGCGAGACACCCGGCGTTGAAAACGTGGTCGGCTTTACCCGCGGCGGCAACACCGGGTTCATGTTCGCGACCCTTAAGCCGCTGGAGGAACGCCAGCTGACTTCCGATCAGATCATGCAGCGCCTGCGTACCCGGCTCGCCAAAGAACCAGGGGCCAGCCTGTTCCTGCAGCCGGTGCAGGACCTGCGCGTCGGCGCACGCGGCTCGGCGGCCATGTTCGAATACACGCTGCAAGCCGAAAATCTCGATGACCTTCGCACCTGGACGCCGCAAATTCTGAAAGCGCTGTCGCAGCGCCCCGAACTGGCGGACGTCAATACCGACCAGCAGGAAAGAGGCCAGCAGGTATCCCTGACCGTGGACCGCGATGCGGCCTCGCGCCTGGGCGTCAGCCAGGCCCTTATCGATTCGACGCTGAATAACGCCTTCGGCCAGCGCCAGGTATCGGTCATTTATACGCCCCTCAACCAGTATCACGTCGTGATGGAAGTGGCGCCAGAATACTGGCAGCATCCTGACACGCTGAAAAATTTGTATGTGAGCGTCCCGCCCAGCCCGGAATTGCCGGAGGGCAAGCAAGTGCCCCTATCGGCCTTTGCCAGCTACGGCCTGACCAATGCGCCGCTGACCGTCAACCATCAGGGCCAGTTCGCCGCATCCACGCTGTCGTTCAATATCAAGGGAGGGGCCTCGTTGTCGACGGCCACTCAGGCCATCGAGGAGACGATGGTTCAACTGGGCGTGCCCGATTCGATACACGGCAGCTTTCAGGGCACCGCCAAGGCCTTCGCGCAATCCCTGCGCAACCAGCCCTGGCTGATCCTGGCTGCGCTGGCCACGATTTATATCGTGCTGGGGATACTGTACGAGAGCTACATCCATCCGTTGACTATTCTTTCCACGCTACCTTCGGCCGGCGTCGGCGCGCTGCTTGCCCTGCTCGCGTTCAAAACCGAGTTCAGCATCATCGCCCTGATCGGCGTGATCCTGCTGATCGGCCTGGTGAAAAAGAACGCCATCATGATGATCGACTTCGCGCTCGATGCCGAGCGCAACGAGGGCCTGAATCCGCACGACGCCATTTTTACCGCCTGCCTCATGCGTTTTCGGCCGATCATGATGACGACCATGGCGGCACTGCTGGGCGCCCTGCCGCTGGCTTTCGGAACAGGCTATGGTGCTGAGCTGCGCCAGCCGCTGGGCATTTCCATCGTCGGCGGGCTGATCGTCAGCCAGATGCTGACGCTTTATACGACGCCGGTGGTGTATCTTTATCTGGACCGATTCCAGTTGTGGTGCCGGCGCCGTTTTGGCCGTAATGCGGCCGAAGCCCGGCTTTGAGACGGGACGCGTCGCTGGTAGCTTGCCAGAGCAAATCCGCCCTGGAATTCATCTGCCATGAAGTCATGCATCCGAAGCGCGAGCCCTATCGTCTCATTCTCAATATCTGCTCTTTCAATGACAGCAAACGATCCTTTTTAGGTTGTGCTTTCAGTCCTTCTTCAATTTTTTCCAGGCTTTCATCGAGCTTCTGCTGGGCAAGCAACTCATTTGCCTGCTTTTCAATCAGGTCGGCAATCTTCTCCACCCCTTGCAAGGCCTCCTGGTTATCAGGGTCAATAGCCAACACCTGACGATAAGTCCATAAGGCATTACTGTCTTGGGGCTCGGTTATATAGCCGACATCAAAATGGATTTGCGCCAGTTCGAGCAGATCCTTAATCTGAAGCTGCTGTTCCGGAGTCAGTTCAATCACTGCTGGCGGCGCCGCGTTCATGCTTGGATAAATATAGACGTAACCGCCCACCGCCGCGATCGAAACCATAACCGTCACTGTGCCGAGGATGCTCGGCCTGGGCAGCCTGGACTTTATCGCATCAAGGAATTGCCTGACAGAACCTCTTATCTGCTTCCTTTTCAGAATCAGGGCATGCGGCGTTAAAGCTTTGACAACCCCACCCGACCGGGCCGATTTAGGCCGTATTTCATCAAGGAATTGCGCAATGGAAGCTGTTCTCTGCTCGCTCCTCAACGCCAGAGCATGCGTCAAGGCGTTCCATTGCCGGCGTTTCAAGCCCGGAATGAATGGCGGCTGCAGATTGGTTTCCAGCGCCTTCTGGGCGGACAGTTTGTTGAACGGATGCCTGCCTGCCAATAATTCATAACTCACGCAGGCCAGCGCATAAATATCGTCGCGCGGATCGGGAATGCAGTTTTCAAACATTTTCAGGCCGGCATAAGTCGGCGTCAGCGCCTCCAGATTGCGACGATTGAAAACGGTTCCATCATAACTCTGGTGTTCCGGTTTAACGGCCGCGCTGGCGATGCCGAAATCCAGCACCTTGACTTCGCCGCCGTCAGTAATAAAGATATTGCCCGGTTTAAAGTCCGAATGAACGATATTTTTTTTGTGCGCATAGCCCAGTGCCAATGCCATTCTTTCGATAATAGGCCAGGCCTTGTCGAAGGGAATGCCGCCCCGCCGGGCGATTTTCTGTATGTAATGAGAAAGCGACTTGCCTTCCAGCATTTCCATGACCATGAAAATATTGCGGCCGTCGCGGTCGAAATCATAGACACTGACGATGTTGGGATGCGCCAGCCTCTGGGATTTCTTCATTTTTCGCTGAAGTGCAATGAACAGTCCCGGATCATCCCGGAATTCTATGTTCAATACTTTCAAGGCGACATCCGGTTTCTGATCCTGCGCTTTCAAACGGCGCAAATCGGTTGCCCTGAACACTGTGCCCATGCCGCCGCTGCCGAGCACTTCCTTGAGCACGAAGCGCTTGTTCAGTATCGAGCCTACTTTTAATGTATCTGCCTGATCGGATGACCGGCGATTTGTTAGCGTCGGGTTGATTCGCGTCGTCACATCACCTAAATCATCTGCATTCATAGTGCATACTCCTGACTAAACAACCACCCGCTCAAGCGGGTGGGTTCGAATAACGGACTGAAAGTCCGGATACGCGTCGACTAAACGACGCGTCTTAATCCGGCTCCATTTTAAAATTATCGTTTGGGTTAG